>JAJFTU010000328.1 GCA_021372775.1 bacterium
ATTCGCCGTAGCGGGCGATCGTGCGCTCGATCGCGCGGGCGCAGACCGGGCAGAACGGCTTGGCGCCCTTGGTGAACATGATGCAGTCGAGCGCCGGGCGGTAGAAGCCGTGCGCGATGTAGTTCGCCCCCTCGAACGCCCCGACCTGCCCCTTGAACTTGCTCTTCGCGAGGTAGGCGTCCACGAGCTTGGCGTGCTCCGTGGAGAGCTCTTCCGCCTGCGCCTTGAGCGCGTCCACCTCTTCCTGCGGCGCCCCTTCGCGCATCCGCGCGGCGATCCGCTTGTTCAGCGTCTCGCGCTCCTTCTGCAGCCCCAGGTCGAGCACTTCGAAGCCGCCCTTTTCCCACGGCGTCGGGACCGGCGTGCCGGCCGTCGCCAGGTCGGCCCACTTCAGCGGACGCCCCTTCGGCAGCACGGTGACGTTCGGCTCGCGCGGCTCGACCGTCGTCGTCGGCAGATCCACGTAGGCGACGGACGAGGTGAAGTACTCGTCGGCGAGACCGGCGAAGGAGTGGCCGAACTCGTGCAGGAAGATGTAGGGGCTCCACTGGTTGTCGGTCGCGAAGGTGCAGTAGAAGTTGTAGATCCCGCCGCCGCCGTAGCGCTTCTGGTTGACCATGACGAAGACGGCGTCGTAGGGGACCGCGCCGGCGATGTCGCGCAGGTCGCGGTTGTCCTCCGTCAGCATGTACCGCTCCGACCCGAGCGAGTCGTACGTCGCGCCGAGCGCCGTGCGCTTGTAGACGCCGCGGCTCGGCTCGCTGCAGCCGCTCTCCTCGGAGAAGCGGAGCGCGCCGCGGATGTTGAACTTGTCCTTGAGGCGCCTGTACGGCTCCTGCGAGAAGAAGATCGCGGTGTACCGCTCGAGGTCGGCGCGGAACTTCGCCTCCTCGGCGGCGGCGTAGCCCTCGCCGACGAAGACGATGTCCACCGAGGCGTGCGGGTCGCCGCCGATCCACTGCTCGTACACTTTGACGTCGCGCGGCGGGGCGAGCGTCGCGATCTCGTACGACGTCGGGTCGATCGTCGTCTCGAACAGCTTGTGATACTTGTCGTCGCGGCCGCGGTCCTCGACGACGAAGCGCGCCTTCGCCTTGGGCAGCGGCACGAGCGCCGACTCGTGGTAGGCGCGCCGCACGCCGCGCAGCGCCGGCTCCGACGTCTTCCACTCGCCGAAGTAGGAGTTGAAGCTGCGGGAGAAGATCAGCTCGTTGCTCGCCGCGTCGTAGAGGCGGACGCGGTACTCGCCGAGGTCCGCGTCGTCCGTCAGGTGGACGCGGCTGCCGGCCCAGATCCCGCCCCGGAACAGCCGATCGAGGGCGATCGTCTCGTCCTTCGCCGCGCCGAAGTGCACGTAGTCCACGCGCAGCGTGCGGTCCTCGAAGAAACGATCGAAGCGGGAGGTGTCGGCGGCGAAGGCGGACAGGGCGAAGGCGGGGAGCAGGAGCAGCGGCCAAAGTCTCATCGGGGGGGTCTCCGGCGCGCGCGGCGCCGGAGAGATGGTACTCCCCGCGCGAAGCCGGAGCGCGGCGGTGGGCGCCCCGGCCTCGCGCGGTCGTGCGCGGCGCGGCGGTTCCCCCCTCCGGAACCGCGCCGCGCGGCTTCAGCGGAGCGGGAGATGGAAGACGAACGTCAGTCCCAAGGGGGGCGGCGGCGGAAGCGGGGGCAGGACCGCGGGCCGGAGGTACGCGGCGAAGGCCGGGCCGTCTTCGACCAGCGCGCCGCCGCAGTAGACGAACGTGCGGAAGACGACGCCGTTCGGCGTCTCGACGGGGAAGCGGTAGACGACGTGCTCGAGGCGGCGCGGCCCGTAGTAGAAGCGCGACGCGATGTACGGCCGGTAGAACGCCGTCTCGCGCGGGCCGATGAAGCGCGGCACGTCGCCGATGCGCGCGTCGGCGCGGCGGAAGTAGCGCCGGTCGTCGCGCCGGTCGCGCTGCTGGACATAGCGGCGGTCGTCGCGCCGGTCGTAGCGCCGGTCGTCGCGGCGGTCGTCGCGCCGGTCGTAGCGACGGTCGTAGCGGCGATCGTCGCGGCGGTCGCGGTCGTCGTGCGCGAAGGCGGGAGAGGCGCAAAGCAGCGCGGCGCCGAAGATGAAGGTCGCGGCGCTCGCGAGGAACCGGACGGTGTTGGTCTTCATGGGTCACCTCCGCCCGGACCTAATGCGAGAACCTTGCCATGCCGCGAAATGGCCGAAGGAACGGCCGCGCGCGCCGCCGCCGTGGGGCGATCGTCCTCCGCGGAGGGCGGACTGAAGGCGCCGACCGTCCGCCGCGCAGGACGCACGGGCGGCTCGCCGGTCGCCCGCGGCGGCCGCGCCGGCGCCGCGGATCAGCGGACGCCGTCGAGGGCGCGGCGCACCGCCTCGAGCAGCGCGGCGGGGGCGAACGGCTTCGGCAGCAACGCCACGCCCGGAGGGAACTCCCCGCTGCGCAGCAGCGCGTCGTCGGTGTAGCCGGACATGAAGAGGACCTTCGCGTCGGGCGCGGTCTCGCGGAAGCGGCGCGCCAACTCGCGCCCGTCCATCCGCGGCATCACGACGTCGGTCAGGAGCAGCGCCGGCGCCCCCTCGCGCCCGGCGAGCGCCAGCGCCTCGTCCGCGTCCGCCGCGGCGCGGACGCGGTAGCCGGCGGCGCCGAGGACGCGCACGGCGAGGTCGCGCAGCGCCGCCTCGTCCTCGACGACGAGGATCGACTCCGAGCCGCGCGGCGCCCGCCGCGGCGCCGGCCGGTCGGGCGCGACGTCGGCCGCCGCGGCGCGCGGCAGGAAGACCCGCACCGTGGTCCCCTCGCCGAGGGCGCTCTCGACCTCGATCCGGCCGCCGCTCTGCTGCACGATGCCGTAGCAGGTCGCCAACCCCAGCCCGGTTCCCTTGCCGGCCGCCTTCGTGGTGAAGAACGGCTCGAACAGGTGGCGCCGCACCTCCTCCGACATGCCGCAGCCGGTGTCGCTCACCGTCAACGCGACGAAGCGGTCGGCGTCGCCGGCGTCCGCCGGCGCGGCGCGGAGCGTCAGGCGGCCGCCGTCGGGCATCGCGTCGCGCGCGTTCACCGCGAGGTTCACGACGACCTGCTCGATCAGGCCGCGGTCCACGCGCGCGATCGCCGGCGTCGCCCCCTCGGGCGGCGCGTCGAGTTCGACGTCCTCGCCCAGCAGGCGGCGCAGCAACTGCCCCATGTCGGCGAGGAGCGCGTTGAGGTCCACCGCGCTCGGTTGGACGATCTGGCGCCGCGCGAAGGCGAGCAGGCGCTGCGTGAGCGTCGCCGCCCGCGCCGCCGCCTCCTGCACGGCGGCGAGGTCGCGCCGCGCCGCGCCTTCGGCGGGCAGGTCGGCCGCCGCCAGTTCCGCGGCGTTGACGATCACCGTGAGCAGGTTGTTGAAGTCGTGGGCCACGCCGCCGGCGAGACGGCCGACCGATTCCATCTTCTGCGCTTCGCGGAACTGCTCCTCGAGCCGCCGCCGCTCGGTGACGTCGCGGTAGTTCGTGACGATCGCGCGGACGGCGGGCTCCTGCAGCAGGTTGGTGACCGTCCCTTCGAGCCAGCGCCACTCCCCATCGCGCCGCCGCCCGCGGGCGACCGCCGTGTAGGAGCCGCCGGGGTGGCCGCGCAGGGTGGCGAGGAACGGCGCGACGCGTTCCTGGTCCTCCGGATGGAGGAAGTCGATCTCCTTCAGCCCCAACAGATCCCGCGGCTCCCAGCCGAGGATCGTCGTGGTGGACGGGCTGACGTAGCGGATCACGCCGCCCTCGTCCACGAGGACGATCCCGTCGAAGCTCCGCTCGATCAGCGCGCGGAAGTGCGCCTCGCTCCGCCGCAGCGTCTCCTCCGCCTCGCGCCGCGCCGTGTCCTCGCTGAGGACGCCGAACATCCGCGCCTCCCGCCCCAGACCGATCACGTAGCCGCGGTCGGCCAGCCAGATCCACTGGCCGTCGCGGCGCCGCACGCGGTAGCTCGCCTCGAGCACCCCCTGGTTCGCGACCGCCCGCTCGAACCGGGCGACGACGTCGGCGCGGTCGTCGGGGTGCATGTGGTCGATCCACCAGCGGACGCCGCCTCTCTCGTCGGACGCGAAGCCGAGGAGCCGCTCCATGTTGGCGCCCCACAGAATCTCGCCGGACCAGACGTTGACGTCGTAGGCGATCATCCGCGCCGCCGCGATCGCCGTTTCGTAGCGCCGCTCCCACTCCAGCGCCTCCGCCTCGGCCCGCTTGAGCGCGGTGATGTCGGTGTGCGTGCCGGCGATGCGGGTCGGACGGCCGTCGGGGCCGCGGTTGAACGCCTTGCCGCGGCACAGGATCCAGCGATAGTCGCCGTCCTTCGTCCGCAGGCGGTATTCCATTTCCAGCGCGTCGGTCTCGCCCGCGAAGAGACGGTCGAAGGCCGCGTCCGCGTCCGACAGGTCGTCGGGGTGGAGGAGCGCGGCCCACGGCCGGTCGAACGGCGAGAGCTCCTCGGGGGCGTAGCCGAGCATGCCGGCGCAGCGGGGGCTGAAGTAGAGCCGTCCCTGCCGCGCGTCGTAGTCCCAGAGCCCGTCGTTCGAGGCGTCGAGCGCCATCGCCAGACGGTCCTCGCTGGCGATCAGCGCGTTCTCCATCTCCTTGCGGTTCGTGACGTCGCGGATCTGCTCGATCGCGCCGATGAAGCGGCCCTCCTGGTCGTGGAGCGGCGACGCCGTCCCCCAGATGTACGCGCCGCGTCCTCCGCGCAGCGCGGGGGCGCTGATCTCGGCGAAGAGGCTGCGGCCCCGCTTCTCGAAGAGCTCGTAGGCGGACTCGACTTCCGGATCGGGCCGGCGCACGAGGTCGATCAGCATCGGCCGGGCGAAGCCGTAGAACGGCGTCGAATGGGCGTATCCGCCGCGGCCGAGCATCGCCTCCTTGGGGGCGCCGGTGAGCCGCTCCATTTCCGGGTTCCAGGCGACGATGCGTCCTTCGACGTCGATGATCATCGTCGGGTCCGGAAGGTGTTCCACGATGCGGAGCAGGCTGTCCCAGTTCGGCGCGGCCATCGACCTTCCTCTCCCCCCGGCTTTCGGCCGACCAATTGTAAAAGAATACGGCCCCCGCCCGGCGGGGCGGGGGCCGCGAAACGGGACTGCGGGCGGTCAGTAGCGGTAGTGGTCCGGCTTGTACGGCCCCTCGACCGGCACGCCGATGTAGTCGGCCTGCGCCTTGGTCAGCGTCGTCAGCTTCACGCCGATCTTCTCGAGGTGCAGCCGCGCGACCTTCTCGTCGAGGTGCTTCGGCAGGACGTAGACCTTCTTGCCGTAGCGCTCCAGATGCGTCGCCAGTTCGATCTGCGCCAGCACTTGGTTGGTGAAGCTGTTGGACATGACGAAGCTCGGGTGGCCGGTGGCGCAGCCGAGGTTGAGCAGGCGCCCTTCGGCGAGGATCAGCACGCTGTGCCCGTCGGCGAAGGTCCACTTGTCGTACTGCGGCTTGATGTTCGTGCGGCGGACGCCCGGCCAGGCCTTGAGCCCCGCCATGTCGATCTCGTTGTCGAAGTGGCCGATGTTCCCGACGATCGCCCCGTCCTTCATCCGCGACATGTGCTCGGCGAGGATGATGTCCCGGTTGCCGGTCGTGGTGACGAAGACGTCGGCGTAGTGCAGGACGTCCTCGAGCGTCCGGACCTCGTACCCCTCCATCGCCGCCTGCAGCGCGCAGATCGGATCGATCTCCGTGACGATGACCCGCGCCCCCTGGCCGCGGAGCGACTGGCAGCAGCCCTTGCCGACGTCGCCGTAGCCGCAGACCAGCGCGACCTTGCCGGCGAGCATGACGTCCGTGGCGCGCATCAGGCCGTCCACCAGCGAGTGCCGGCAGCCGTAGAGGTTGTCGAACTTGCTCTTGGTGACGCTGTCGTTGACGTTGATCGCGGGGAAGAGGAGCGAGCCGTTCTTTTCCCGCTCGTAGAGACGGTGGACGCCGGTCGTCGTCTCCTCGGTCACGCCGCGCATCTCGGCGGCGATCTTCGCGAAGCGGCGCGGGTCGGCCTTGAACAGCCGGCCGAGGAGCGCCAGCACGCAGGCGAACTCCTCGCTCTCCGCGGTCTTCGGGTCGGGCACCGCGCCGGCCTTCTCGTACTCCGCCCCCTTGTGGATCAGGAGCGTCGCGTCGCCGCCGTCGTCCACGATCTGCGTCGGGCCGCGGCCGCTTCCGAAGTCGAGCGCCCGCTCGGTGCAGGCCCAGTACTCCTCCAGCGACTCCCCCTTCCAGGCGAAGACCGGCACGCCGCGCGGCGCCTCCGGCGTCCCGTCGGGGCCGACGACGATCGCCGCCGCGGCGTGGTCCTGGGTGCTGAAGATGTTGCACGACGCCCAGCGCACGTCGGCGCCGAGGGCGCGCAGCGTCTCGATCAGCACGGCGGTCTGGATCGTCATGTGCAGCGAGCCGGTGATCCGCTGGCCGGCGAGCGGGCGCGACGCGGCGTACTCGGCGCGCACGGCCATCAGCCCCGGCATCTCCTGCTCGGCGAGGATCATTTCCTTGCGCCCCCAGTCGGCGAGCGACAGGTCGGCGACCTTGTACTCCAAAGGCCCGTGGGATTCGGCGAACGTGCGGGACATGGCGTGTCCTCCTTGGATGCGTCGCGGGAAGCCGTCAGCCGCGGTCGGCGGCGGCGACGAAAAGGGCCGGCCCCTTCGCCCCCGGCGCGGGGGGAAGCGGTCGGACGTCGGCGCGGGCGAAGCCCGCGTCCGACAGAAGCTCGGCGAGACGCCCGGGGTCGAAGCCGGCGTGGGCCTGCCCCATGGCGCGCCGGAAGTCCTCGCGGTCGTGGGCGAGGAGATCGACGACGACCGCCCGGCCGCCGGGACGCAGCGCGCGGGCCATCTCGGCCAGCGCCGGCGCGGGGTCGGGAAGGTAGCAGAGGGTCAGGATCATCAGCGCCGCGTCGCACGAGCCGCTCTCCAGCGGCAGCGCCTCGAGCTCCCCGGGAAGCAGCTCGACGTTGGCGAACGGCGCGGTGCGGGCGCGCGCCGCGGCGAGCATCGCCTCCGACTGGTCGACGCCGACGACGCGCGCGACGCGCGGCGCCAGCTCCGCGGCGAGATGCCCCGCGCCGCAGCCGAGGTCGGCGACGGTCCACTCGCGCGGCAGGAGCGCGGCGAGCGCCGCGGCGAGGAACCCCTCGCCGTACAGCTCGCGCCGCACCGCGTCCCAGGAGCCGGCGGCGTGGTTGAAGAAGCTGCGCGAGGCCCCGCGCCGCTCCTCGAGCCGGGCGGCGAGGCGCAGCTCGTCCTGGCGCGCGGTGGCCCACTGCGCGCATTCCTCGCGCGCCGTGCGCCAGAGGGCGCGGGCGGCCGGGTCGAGCTCCCGCGGGACCATGCGGTAAAGGTTCGACGTTCCGTCGCGCCGGCTCGCCGCCCACCCCTGGTCGGCGAGCAACTTGAGGTGCCGGCTGACCGTCGACTGCGGCAGCTGCAGCGCGTCGCAGAGCTCCGCGACCCCCAGCTCCCGCCGCTCCAGCAGGCGCAGCAGGCGCAGGCGGGTCACGTCGGCCAGCGCCTGGATGCGGGCGACGAGGACGCGGGGCTGGGCGGGCTTATTCATCCGTCTATCCGGATTGAACGATACATTCCGCCGCCGCGCGGCGCAACCTCCGCACGGTGAAGCCGAGCCTGTTGCACGGGAACGGCGTCGGCAATCAGTGGGCGTTCCGTTGCCGCAATCGGAGGAGATGTGACGCCGTTCCCGGTTCCCGGGCGGCCGCCGGCGGGCGCGGGCCGGCCGCCCGGCCCGGCTCGGCCGCCGCAACAATCTCGGCTTCACTGTGCGCGGACGGGCGGTCGGCGGGGAACCTATAATCGCGGCGGCGCGGCCGTCTCGGCTGCGGCTTCGGCGGGCCGGTTTGCGGACGGTCCCGCGGAACGAGAGATGACCCCAGGACCAGCGCCCCTCCTCGTCGCCGCCGGCGACGCCGACGCCGCCGCGACCCTCGCGGCGACGCTCGGCGCGCTGGGCTACGACGTGGCGCGCCGCGCGGCGAACGGCGAGGAACTCGCCGCGGCCGCGGCCGAGGGCGGGTTCGTCGCCGTCGTCGTCCTGCTCGACGACGCGGCCGGCCTCGACGGGGCCGCCGCGGCGCGCGCCGGCCGCGAGGGTTCCGTTCCCGTCGTCTGCCTGGTCCGTCCCCCCGCGCCGCCCAATCCCGACGGCGCGCCGCCGGTGATCTCCGCCGCGCCGGACGACGCGCAGACGCTGCGCCTCGCGCTCGAGGCGGCCCTCTCGCGCCGCGCGGCGGCGATGCTCCTCTCGGGGCAGATGCGCGACGAGCGTTCGCTCCTCGCCGACCACGAAGTGGCGGAGATCCAGCGGGCGACCGTGGTGCACTCGCCGGCGCTCGTCTTCGTGAAGGCCCGCGACGGCCGGCTCCTGTTCTTGAACCGCGCCTTCGAGCAATACCTGGGCTTGACGCGCGAGGAGATCCTCGGGCGGGACGGGGCCGATCTCTTCGGCCCCGAGGACGCCGCGGTCTACCGCGCCAACGACCTCGCGGTGCTGGAGAGCGGCGAGTCGCGGGAGTTCCTCGAGCCGGGTCGGCGCGGCGGCGAGCCGTGCGTCTTCTCGTCGGTGAAGTTCCCGCTGCGCGACGCCTCGGGCCGGATCTACGCCCTCGGCGGCATCTCGTTCGACGTCACCGAGCGCGAGCGGGCCCTGGGGTCGCTGCGGGAAAGCGAAGAGCGTTTCCGCCGCGTCTTCGAGTCGTCGGCGCTGGGGATCGCGCTCTCCGACTCGAAGACCCACCTCATCGTCGAGGCCAACGAGGCGCTCCAGCGGCTTCTCGGCTACACGCTCGAGGAGCTGCGCCGCAGGAGGTACGAGGATCTGGCGGTCGAGGGCGACCGGGAGGCCGCGGCGGACGGACGGGACGGCCTCGCGCTCGGCGGCGAACGGGTCCGCGAGCGGCGGTTCATGCGGAAGGACGGCGTCGTCGTCCAGTGCCGCATCGCCGGATCTCTCGTCCTCGACGCCGCCGGCAAGCCCCGCTTCGAGCTGGGGATCGTGGAGTCCCTCGAGGCGCGCAAGGCGGCGGAGGAGAAGATCCGCGAGCAGGCGGCGCTGCTCGACAACGCGCGGGACGCGATCGCCGTGCGGGCGCTCGACGGCGCGATCACCTACTGGAACAAGGGGGCGGAGCGGCTCTACGGCTGGACGGCCGCGGAGGCGGTCGGGCGGCGGGCGGAGGATCTCCTCTACGACGGCGCGTCGGGACCGGACGCGGAGGCGCGCCTCCCCGCGCTGGTCGACGGCGCGTGGACGGGGGAGATCGAGCAGACGACGAAGGACGGCCGGCGCGTGCGCGTGCAGAGCCGCTGGACGTTGGTGCGCGACGCGGAGGGACGGCCGAAGGCGTTTCTGGTGATCAACACCGACGTCACCGAGCAGCGGCGGCTGGAGGCCCAACTGATCGGCGCGCAGCGGATGGAGGCGCTCGGCACGCTCGCCGGCGGGATCGCCCACGACCTCAACAACGTCCTCGCGCCGATCGTGATGGCCGCGGAGCTGCTGCGGTCCGAGCTGCGCGAGCCGCGCGCCGCGGCGCTGGTGGAGACGATCGAGACCGCCGCGCAGCGCGGGGCGGGGGTCGTGCGGCAGGTGCTCACGTTCGCGCGCGGCTCGAAGGGGGAGCGGGTGGCGCTCGACCCCTCGCGCGCCGTCCGCGAAGTGGCGCGGATCGTCGTCGAGACGTTCCCCCGCTCGATCGAGCTGATGGTCGCCGCGCCGGACAACCTCGGTCCCGTGGAGGCCGACCCGTCGCAGCTCCATCAGGTGCTGCTCAACCTGCTCGTCAACGCGCGCGACGCGATGCCCTCCGGCGGCCTGCTGCGCCTCGCCGCCCGCGGCGAGGAGCTCCCGGTCAACGATCCGCGGCTCTCGTTCGGCGCGCAGCCCGGCGACTACGTCGTCTTCGCCGTCTCCGACAGCGGCCCGGGCGTTCCGCCGGAGCTGCGCGAGCGGATCTTCGAGCCGTTCTTCACGACGAAGGAAGTCGGACGCGGCACGGGGCTCGGCCTCTCCACCGTCCACGCGATCGTGCGCGGCCAAGGCGGGTTCGTCCGCGTGGACGACGCGCCGGGCGGCGGCGCGCTGTTCGAGGTCTTCCTGCCGTCGGCCGCCGCGGCGGTCGCCGCCGCCGAGGAGCCGGCCGAGACGCCGCGCGGCGCCGGGGAGCTGATCCTCGTCGTGGACGACGAGCCGGCGATCCGCGAGGTCGCGCGGCGGATCCTCGAGCGCCACGGCTACGCGACGCTCAGCGCGCGCGACGGCGTCGAGGCGGTGGCGCTCTACGGCTCCCACGCCGACCGGATCGCGCTCGTGCTGATCGACATGATGATGCCCCGCCTCGACGGTCCGGCGGCGATCCGCGCGATGCAACGCATCGGCGGCCCCGCCCGCTTCGTCGCGATCACCGGCGTTCCCGACGACGCGGCGCGCGACGTCCTGACGGGCGAAGTGGACGCCTTCGTCCCCAAGCCGTTCACCGCGGCGCGCCTCCTGGCCGCGCTGCACAAGGTCCTCCATGGGTAGTCCGTTCGAGCGGCTGCTTCGCCGCGCCCTGCCCCTCGGCAACACGGCCCGCAAGTTCACCCGCGCCATCGAGCGCAACGGGGATCTGCTCGTCTCGCGGCTCGAGGTCTCCGGCGGGCTGCCGCGCGTCCATCTCGACCGCGCCGCGCCGTCCTTGGCCGACGACTTCGATCTCGTCGCCGCCGCGGCGCGCGACCCGCAGGAGCAGCTGACGCTCCTCGGCGTCTTCTACGCGGTGCAGTACCTGCTGCTCAACGCGCGGGCCCTCGAGCGGCTCGCCGTGGACCTCGCCGAGAGCCACGACGCGCGCGCGTCGTACCGCTCCTTCCTGGCGCGTTCCGAGACCGACTTCACCGAGCTCGCCGGCGCCTACATCCGCCGCGTGCTGCGCGTGCTGACGCCGCGGCGGCTCAAGAACAGCTACCTGATCTGCTCCGTCGGCTCGCGCGGCCACCAGGACGACATCGACGTCGCCGTGCTCGACGACGGCGGGCCGGACCGGCCGCTCGTGGACAAGACGATGGGGCAGCTGACGGTGCAGATGCTGCGCCACGCCAGCGCGCTCGATCACTACCTCGCGGCGCGCGTCAAGACCGACGGCCTGACGCTGAGCCCGGAGGAGCTCGCCGAGGCGCTGCGGAACGGGCGGCTCGACTTCGTCGTCGTGACCGAGCTGCTGCGGGCCGAGCCGCTCGCCGGCAGCCGCGCGCTGCTGCGTCGGCTGCGGGGCGAGGTCGTCGCCCCCTATCTCCACCGCGCGGGGGAGGACAACTCCCGCCACGAGCTCTACCTGCGGGGGCTGCTGGGGGAGGTCCGCTCGCTCCTGCTCCGGCCGCCGCCGCCGGGCGTGGTCAACCCCAAGGACGACGCGCTGCGGCTGATCGTCGCGCTGACCCTCGCGCTGAAGACGGCCGAGGGGCTGCAGGCGACGCGCACGCGCGACCTGCTCCGCCTGCTGCGCGGGCGGCGTCCGTCGCTCCGCGGGCCGCTCTCGCGGCTCGAGGAGAGCCTCGTCTTCCTCGAGACGTTCCACCACCTCGCGCATCTCTTCATCGCCGAGGAGGAGGACATCTCGGTCGAGGGGGAGGCGGCGCGCGCGAACCTCGGCCTCGTCGCCGAGGCGATGGGGTACCACGACCAAGGGCCGGTGCGCGGCGTGGACCACCTGATGGTCCACTACAACGAGGCGGTCGGCGCGGCGCGCGAGGTCGCGCTGCCGCTGATGGAGGAGGCCGCGCGCCACCTCCGCGAGACGAGCCGCTTCTCGCGCTGGACGCGCGGCGCGATCGATCCGGCGCCGCCGCCGATCGACTTCGCCGAGGAGCTGGCGCTCGGCGCCACGGCGTTCCTCGGCGCGCGCTTCTGGGACGACGTGCTCGAGGCCCTCGCGGCGCCGGACGGCGCGCTCCTCGCGCGCCTCGCCGCGAGCTTCGCCCGCCTGCCGCTGGGGCGGCGCGCGGAGGTCGCGGCGCTCTACGCGGAATGGGGCTGCGAGGCGCCGTACGCGCTGCTCACGCTCGTCACGCTCCTCGCGCGCCGGCCCGGCGCCGGCGGCGAGAACGACCCGGCGCGCGAGATCACCCGCGCCTTCCTCGAGCGGCTCGGGCGGGAGGTGGAGGAGATCCGCGCCCTCTCCCGCACCTTCCGCTTCTATCCCGGCCTGCTGAACCGCTTCCTGCTGACGCTCGGCCGCGAGGAGCAGGAGCTCCTCCTCTCCAAGCTCGACGTCTCGATCGGCAGCCCCGAAGTCGCCGAGGCGCGCGACCGCTTCCGCGCCTTCATCGGCGTGCACCGCGACACGAGCCGCTACCTGAAGCGGGTCCTCGCGCGGCTCACCGAGCGGTTCCCGGCGACGGTCCTCGCGCTGTCCGAGGACGCGCACCTGCGCACGCTCTGCCGCGGCCGCCTCGCCGCCGCCGAACGGCACCCGAACAGCGAGACGCAGAAGGGGCTGCTCGGCGACTTCTACGACATGGAGTTCCTGCGGATCGCCGTCGGCACGCTGCACGGGACCGCCAACCGGGCGACGCGCGGCGAGTTCGCCGAGTTGACCGAGACCTACCTCGGCGACCTGTTCGACGTCTGCCTGCGCGAGGCGGAGCGGGAGCGCGGGACGCGGATGCTCGGGCGCGACATGCTCGGGATCTACCTCGCCGGCGGCCACGCCCGCTCGCGCCCCTACGACGAGGACTACGACTTCCTCGTGATGATCGACTCCGACGATCCGGAGGACCGCGGCCTCGCCGAGCGCGCGGTGGTGCTGATGAACCGCCAGATCGCGCGGCGCGGCGTCGTCGCCCAGTACCGGCTCGGCGAGCGGCTGGGGCGGTTCTGCGTCGGCTTCGGCGAGATCGAGCGGATGGCGCGGGACGGCGCGGCCGACTTCTTCGTGGACCTGCACCAGATGCTCGGCGCGCGCGAGATCGTCGGCGGCGCGCGGGTCGAGGCGGCGCTGCGCCGGCGCGTGCTCGAGCCGTTCCTCTTCGCGCGGACCGATTCGTTCCGCGCGCTGCTCGGACGCGAGGTGCGGGAGCGGCGCCTTCGGCTGATCGCCCGCCCCGAGGGGCAGATCCACATCAAGAACATGCGCGGCGGCCTGCGCGAGCTCGACTTCTGCCTCGCCGCGGAGCGGGCGCGGCTCGGCGTGCGCGAGCAGGGGGCGCTCGATCCGTTCGAGACGTTGGCGCGGATCGCGCCGGAGCGGGAGGCGTCGTACCGCGCGCTCGTCGAGGCCGACGCGTTCCTCGTCGCCGTGCGCTCGGCCTACCGCGTGCTCGTCGCCGCGACCGACGTCGTCGAGCGGGAGTACCTCGCCGTCCCGGCGCGCACGCTCGGCTACGAAGGGCCGCCGGCCGAGGCCGCCGCCGCGCTCTTCGCCGACATCGAGCGCCACTCCCGCGCGGCCTCCGCGGCGGTGGACGAGCTGCTGCCGGAGGCGCTGGCGTGACGATCCTCGAGCCCGAGGAGGCGCGGGCGTTTCTCGTCGGCCACCACGCGCTCGCCGCGCCGGTCTTCCCCGAAGGCGCGGCGGGGGCGCGGGCCGCGCTCAAGCGGCTGCGCTGCATCCAGCTCGACCCGCTCGACCCGCTCGGCACGAACGCCGACCTCGTGGCGATGGCCCGGGTGGACGGCCTCGCCCGCGGCGCGGTCTACGACGCGCTGCTGCCGGGACACGCCTTCGAGCACTTCGCCAAGGAACGGTGCCTGCTGCCCGCCTCGGCGTTTCCCTACTACCGCGACCAGGCGGCGGAGACGCCCTGGTGGCGGCTCGGCGAGCGGCTGACGCGCCTCGCGCCGCGGACGCTCGAGGCGGTGCTCGAGGAGGTGCGCCGACGCGGGCCGGCGACGGCCGACGAGTTGGGCGACCACGGCCGCGTCGAGCCGCTCGACTGGAGCGGATGGAAGGGGACGTCGCGCGCGGCGTCGATGGCGCTCGAGGTGCTTTGGACGCGCTGCCAGGTGGTCGTGTGCGGGCGGCGGGGCAAGGCGAAGCTCTACGACGTGCCGGAGCGGGCGCTGCCGCGCGCCGCGTCGCGCGCCGGCGGCGACTTCGCCCGTTGGGCGCTGCTCGAGCGGGTCGAGGCGGCGGGGCTGCTCGCCCGCGCCGGCGGCGCGCACTGGTCGATGCTCGCCGACGTGCGCACGTCGCCCCTCGTGGACGAACTGATCGCCGACGGATCGCTGGAGGAGGTCGCGGTTCGCGGCGCGTCGCGGCGCTACCTCGCGCCGAAGGGGTTTAGGCGGCGGCGCTTCCCCGCGCCCGACGGGCGGATGCGGATCCTCGGCCCGCTCGACCCGCTGCTCTGGGACCGCGCGCTCGTGCGGAACGCCTTCGGCTTCGACTACGTCTGGGAGGTCTACAAGCCGGAAGGGAAGCGGCGCTGGGGCTGGTACGTCTGCCCGCTGCTGCACAAGGGACGGCTGGTCGGCCGCTTCGAGGGGCGGGCGGAGAAGGGGACGCTGCGCGTGCTGAAGCTCTGGCGCGAGGACCGCGCCGCGTTCGACGACGACGCCTTCGACGCCGCGCTCGCCCGCCACGCCGCCGCCTGCGGCGCCGCGCGCGTCGTCCGTCCGCGCGCCCGTCGGCGCGGCTGAGGCGCCGCGGCGATGTTCCAGGCGCCGGGCTGGCTGCTCTTCGCGATCATCGCCGCGACCCTCGTCGGCGTGGCGGTCGGGAGCTGTCCGCGGCTGCGGATGAACCGCGCGACGATCGCCCTCGCCGGGGGCGCGGCGCTCGTCGTCGGCGGGGGGATCGGCTTCGAGGCGGCGCTGCGCGCGGTCGATCTCGGCACGTTGGCGCTGCTCTTCGCGATGATGATCGTCGCCGCGAACCTGCGTCTCGCGGGGTTCTTCCAGCTCGCCGCGCGCTGGGCGGCGCGGCGCGCGCGGACGCCGCGGCGGCTCCTCGCGCTGGTGATCCTGCTGTCGGGCCTGCTCTCCGCGCTCTTCCTCAACGACACCGTGGTCCTGATGTTCACGCCGTTGGTGCTGGAGCTCTGCGTCGCGCTGGAGCGGCGTCCGGCGCCGTACCTGATCGGTCTCGCCGCGGCGGCGAACATCGGCTCGGCGGCGACGATCACCGGCAACCCGCAGAACATCCTGATCGGCGTCTCGTCGAAGATCCCGTACCTGCGGTTCGCGGCGGCGCTGGCGCCGGTCGCGGCGGTCGGCCTCGTCGCGGCGTGGGGGACGATCGTGCTGCTCTACCGCGCCGAGTTCCGCGGCGGGCCGTTCGCGGCGCGCGCGGAGCTGCGGGCGCGGCCGCTCCGGCCGACGCTCTACAAGTCGCTCGGCGCGACGGCGCTGATGCTCGCGGGATTCGTCGCCGGGGTCCCCACGCCGCTCGCCGCGCTCGCGGCCGCCGCGCTGCTCGTGGTCACGCGGCGCCTCAAGCCGGAGCGGGTCTTCCGCGAGGTGGACTGGTCGCTCTTGGTCTTCTTCGCCGGGCTGTTCGTCGTCACCGGGGCGATCGAGTCCACGGGACTCTCGGCGCGTCTCTTCGCCGCGGCGCTGCCGTTGGCGGAGAGCGGCGCGCTGCCGTTCTCGGCGGTGACGGCGGCGCTGAGCAACGTCGTGTCGAACGTGCCGGCGGTGATGCTGTTCCGCCCGCTCGTGCCCGG
>JAJFTU010000329.1 GCA_021372775.1 bacterium
TCGTCGTCGAAGAGCGCGCGGAACGCGCCGCGGTCGATCATCGCCAGCCCTTGGTCGGTGGCGTAGCTGCGGAAGACGCCGGCGACGCGGAAGACGCGCGTTCCGCGCGGCGTCGGCAGGTCGAGCGTCCCGCCCGCCGCCAGGCCGCGGCGCCACGCCAGCGGCTCGGAGACGATCGCCGTGTCGCCGCGGCGCAGCTCGCGCCAGACGCGCCGCGCGTCGCCGTCCACGAAGTCGAACGCCCGCTCGCCGCGCGGGCCGAGCTCGATCCCGGCGAGCCGCAGCGCGCCGCGCGGCGTGTCGAGCAGCAGGCCGCGGATCGCGCCGACCTCCGCCGTCCCCGCCGCCGCGCGCAGCCGCGCCAGCGCCGCCGGGGCGATCGGCTCGTCCGAACGGGTCGGCGTCGGCTGGGCGACCGACACGTAGACGTCCGCCGCCAGCGTCGTCCCGAGCCACGCGTCCACCGTGCGCCGGAACGAGTCGATCATCGTGCCGACGCCGACGGTGACCGAGACCGCCACCGTCAGCGCCGCCGCCGCGACCGCGGTCCGGCTGAGCGTTGCCGCCACGCCGCGCGCCGCGAGCCGCGCCAGCGGACCGAGGGCGCGGGCCAGCGCCGGCGCGGCGAGACGCACCAGCAGCGCCGAGCCCCACGGCGCGGCCAGCGCCCCGCCGACGACGATCGCGAAGAGCGCGCCGAACGCCGCGAAGAGGGAGCGCGTCGGCGCCGCGAGAAGCGCCGTCCCGACGCAGGCCAAAAGCAGCCCCGCCGCCGCGGCGCGCGGCGTCGCGCGGCGGGCGCGCTCCTCGAGCGTCGAGCGCGCGAGCGCGGCCCGCGGCGGGGAGAGCGCGGCCTCCGCCGCCGGCGGGACCGCGGCCAGCGCCGCGGCGCCGACGCCGAGGAACAGCGCGAGGAGCAGCGACCGCGGCGTCGGCGCGGCGCCGTTCACGGCGACGACGAAGTAGAGGTCGTTGATCGTGCGCGAGACGAGCCGCAGCAGTCCCTGCGCGAGCAGCGCGCCGAGCGGCGCGCCGGCCGCGGCGCCGAGCGCGCCGATCGCCGCCGCCTCGCCGACCGCGAGCGCGAACAGCTCCCCCCGGCCCGCCCCCGCCGCGCGCAGCAGGCCGAAGAGCGGCCGCCGCTCGACGACGGAGAAGGTCGTCGTGTTGTAGACGAGGAACGCGCCGCAAAGCAGCGAAAGGAGGCCGAGCGCGAAGAGGTTGAGGCGGAAGGCGCGCGTCGTCTCCTCCGCCGCGGAGCGCCGCGCGGCCGCCGGCCGCAGCTCGGCGCCGGGGGGCAGCAGCGCGCGCGCCTCGGCGAGCTTCGCCTCGCCCGCGGCGGTCGGCGGGACGAGCAGGTCGATCCGCGTCAGCCGTCCCGCGGCGCCGAGAAGTTCCTGCGCCGCGGCGACGTCGGCGACGAGCACGTCGTCGAGCGCGCGCCGCTCGAAGTCGCTTCCCGGATCGACGATCCGCGCGAGACGCGCCCGCCGCGCGACCCCCTCGACGCGCAGTTCGAACGACGCGCCCGGCGCGAGGCCGAGCAGGCGCGCCGCCCCGGCCGTCGCCGCGACGGCCCCCGGCTCGAGCAGCAGCGCGGCGAGGGCGCGCGCTTCCTCCGCCCGCGGCGGCGCGGCGTACGGCCGGAACGGCGGTTCCGAAAACGGATCGACGCCGAGCAGGCGCAACGTGCGCGGCTCGGGACCGAGGACCGTCGCGTACCCCTCGACGACCGGCGCCGACGGGCGCACGCCCGCCGCGCGCAGCCGCGCGAGAAGCGTCTCGTCGAGGCCGCCCGGCGCGACGATCTGGTGCGTCGCCTTCCCCGCGATCGCCGCCTCCGCCGCCTCGAACGCCGCGAGCGCGGCGCCGTTGGCGAGGTCGATCGCTTCGACGACGCCGACGCCGAGCGCGATCCCCGCGACGGCGACGGCGAGCCGCCACGGCCGGCGCGTCCAGTGCCGCGCCGAGGCGAGCGCCAGCAGCCGCGGCGGCCTCATCGCCGCCCGTCCCAACGTCGGCCGACGCGCGTCCCCGGCCGCCCGCGGCGCCTCGCCGCGCACATCACGGCGCCCCCCGCGAACGCAGCAGCCCGCCCTCGAGCGCGAAGATCCGGTCGGCGATCCCGACGACCTCCGGGCTGTGCGTGACCATCAACATCGTCTTGCCGGCGCGCCGGGTCAGCCGATCGAGCAGATCGAGCACCTTGCGCCCCGTCTCGAGGTCGAGGTTTCCCGTCGGCTCGTCGGCGAGGACCAGCGCGGGGTCGTGGACGAGCGCGCGCGCCACCGCGATCCGCTGCTGCTCGCCCCCCGAGAGGCGATCCGGATGCGCGCGGGCGCGGTCCTCGAGCTCGACGTCGGCGAGCAGCGCCCGCGCGCGCCGTTCCCCCGCCGCGTCGCGCCGCCCGTCGAGCTCCAGCGGCAGCAGCAGGTTCTCGAGCACCGTCAGCTGCGGCAGCAAGTTGTAGAACTGAAAGACGAAGCCGACCGACCGCCGCCGGAACAGCGTCCGCGCCCCCTCGTCGAGCGCGTGGAGCGCGCGCCCCGCGACGTGGACCTCGCCGCCGTCCGGAAGATCGAGCGCGCCGACGAGATTGAGCAGCGTCGACTTGCCGCTGCCGCTCTTGCCGAGCAGCACCGCGATCTCCCCCTCCTCGACGACCGCGCTCGCGCCGCGCAGCACGACATGATCCCGCTCCCCCTCGCGGTAGCTCTTGGAGACGTTCCGGATTTCGACGAGTGGGCGCGCCATCGTTCCGCCGTGGGCGGAAAGGTACGCTCCCCCGCCCCCCAAGCAACGCGCGCCGCGCTTTCACGGACCGCGATCCCCGTAGGGGAGGCTGGCGCGTCCCGACCATCGTGACCCCGCTCAAGCCCCCTCCGCGCCTGCCTCCCGACGCGATTCACGCGGAGCCAAAGGCCTTTCGCGACGAAAGGCAACGTTCCGCGAGGTCCACGTCGGGCGGCAGGCGCGGTGGAAGCGCCGTCGTTCCGACGATCATCGGGCCGCGCCAGCCGCCCCTGCAGGACCCACCCGCCCCACGCGCGAATCAGAACGCACGCCGATCAGAACGCGCGCCGATCAGGACGCGCGCCGATCAGAACGCGCGACCAAGACCGACAAGCGCGTCGGGGCGGCGGGGGCGGCGGCGGAGCATTGCCCCGTCGCGGAGCCGCCGCCCCCGTCGCACGACGCGCGTGCCGCGAGCCGCACGCGCCCGAAAGCCGCGCCGCGCGACGCGCCAAGACGAGCGCGAATCAACGCCGCGGCGCGAGGCGACGGAGGACGCACGAACCATCCAACAAGGAAATCCCCCGCGCGGACACGCAACAAGTCGCGCGACCAAAGACGACAGCACGTCGTGCGTGCGGGGGCGGCGGCGCAGCCGTTGCCCCGTGGCTGCGCCGCCGCCCCCGCCGCGCGACGCGCGTCCCTCGAGACCCGCGGGCAGTACGCAGCCGAAACCCGCGGAGGCAGCCGTCAGACCCGCGCCTCGAGATAAGGCCGCAGCGCCTCCGGAATCTCGATCGAGCCGTCCGGCTTCTGGTAGTTCTCCAGAATCGCCACCAGCGTCCGCCCGACCGCGAGCCCCGAGCCGTTCAGCGTATGCACCAGCCGCGGCTTCCCGCCGTCGGCCGGCTTGTACTTGATCCCCGCGCGCCGCGCCTGGAAGTCCTCGAAGTTCGAGCACGACGAAATCTCGCGGAAGGTGTTCTGCGACGGCAGCCACACCTCGAGGTCGTACGTCTTCGCGCTCGAGAACCCCATGTCGCCC
>JAJFTU010000330.1 GCA_021372775.1 bacterium
CGGCGCGTTCGGGCGCGCGGGCGAGCGACTCGGCGAGCGTCGTGGTCTCCCACTCGGCGCGGCTGCGGCTGACGCGAACGGAGCGGCCCATCTGTTCCTCCTCGCCCCGTCCGGGGCGGACGACATATGTACGGAGGAACGCCCGCGACGGCTGAGCGGCGCCGGATCGGCGCGTCTCCGCGCGGTCCCGCGCCGCGAACAAGGCTCCGGAAGACGGCGGCCCGCGGACCTGCGGACCGAATTCGACGTTTCCGTCGGGACGCGCCGTTTAGCGGCGCGCCCCGACGGCGTTGATCGTCAGTCGGCCGGAACGGCCTTCTGGAGGCTCTTGAGATCCTTCAGCGCGTCCGGCGCCGGATCGGCGGACAGTTCGGCCTTCTCGGCCTCGCAGATCTGCTTGGCGATCGTGCGCACGGTCTGGAACTTCTGGAGTTGGTCGGGAATCTGCTTCCCCGCCTCGGCCAACGCGGCGGCGGAGACGGTGAGACGCTTCACTTCGCCGGCCTTGAGCGGATTCGACGACAGCGCGCCGGCTTGGGACTTCAGCGCCTCGACGGCGCCGGGAATCTTCGTCGCCGCAACGCCGTCCGCCACGAGCATCACGCCGAGCCGCAGGTTCGCCTTGCGGGCCTCGGCGACGCCGTCCTTGCGGTAGCTCTTCCAGTCCGCGGCGAGCTTGGCCAACTCGTCGGCCGCTTGCGAGGCGAGCTTCACCTGGTCGGCGTCGAGGTTGCCGTCCTTGCGGTTCTTGGTCGCCTCGGCGTACTTCTTGGAGATCTCGCGGAACGCGGCGACCTTCTCCGGCGGGAACGCGTTCGCGATATTCTCCGCGGCCCGCATTCCCGTGTCGGTCGCCAGCGTGACGTAGGCCAGAACCTCGAGCGCGTTCTTCGCGCCGTCCTCGCTGCCCGCCTGCTGCGTGTCCTTCTTGCCCGCGAGCTTCCCGAACTGCGCGTTGCTCGCCCCGATGCCGACGGTGGTCACGAGAAACGCCGCGACCAAGAACTTGAACCAGTGTCTCATCACCGCTCCTTCCCGGGGGTTCCCCCCAAGTAACTGCCGAATTGACGCTCGACCGCCCTCTCTTGTAGTCGATCGAAGGCGCCTTCGACGAACGCGGCGACCGCTCGGCCGTCGTCCGCGACGTCGAACGGCGCGCCCTCGCCTTCATCGGAGGACTGATCGAACTGAACCCCGAAGCGGAAGTCGGGCTCCGCGCCCGCACCCGCGCCGAGGGGGTACGCCCTGATCCGCCACGTTCCCCGCATCGCGGCCCGGCGGCCGTCCTTCTCGCGCGAGACGCCCGAGACCTCGAGCGCCAGAGTCGGCAGCCCCAACGCCGCGGATCGCGGCCCGCAGACGACGGCCGCGACGCCGAAGGCCTCGCCGAAGCGGGCCGCGGCGCATCGAACCAACCACTCCCCGGAGAAGAGCCACGGCGCGCCCTCGAACGACGGGTCGGCGCGGAAGAGGCGGCGCGGCTTCTCCGCGCCGGCCGCTCGGTATCGCAGCTCGTCGCCCGCCGCGACGCGTTCCGCGGACAGAACGGAGAGATTGAGGAAGCCGAGCTTGGGCTTCATCGGCTGCAGGAGCCGACCCAGCTCGACGCCGTCCTTGCCGCGCACCGCTCCGCGCGGCCGATACCACGCGAGAGGCGTCGCGCGGCCGGGCGGGCGTCCACGTTCCCACTCGACGCGTCCCGCAAGCTCGACCCGTCCCGTCGCGACGTCGCCCAGCGGACCGATCAGCGGCCCCAGCGCTTCGCGCACGCGCTCGGCCAGCTTGATCAGGGCGTTTCGTTCGAGCGAAAACCAGAGCGCGGCGACATCGACTTCGCGCACGCCCCGCTGCTCGACCACCGCCCGCTCCTCGACGACGGCGACCGTCTTCGCCACTTCGCCGCAGCCCGAAGCCCCCTCGCCGGCGGTCAAGAAGACCGTCGCCCCGAGCCGCAGGCGGAACCATCGTTCGCTCTCGTTGTCCTTCCCGGCGCGACGTCCGGTCCAGCGCTCGAGCTCGGCGAGCTCGACCGTCAGATCCGGGTTGTCCTGCGCCGCCCGGACCAGAGTCTGCTGATGCACCGTGAGCCGCCCCGAGCGCACGAGCGTGGCGTTGCGGGCCACGGCGTCCACGACGCTGCGCCACTGTCTCGCCGCCTCCTCGTCGTGCGGCGCCTGCGGCAGAAGGCGCAGGTTGCCGTCCTTGGAGAGGTAGTCCTCGAAGATATCGAGGGCCCCGTCGGGGTCGATCGCCTCGTCCGCGGGCCGCCGCGGCGCGCCGGGCATCCACCGGACATCGACCAGCGGTTCCCTCCGCTCGGTCGGCTGCGACACGACGACCAACCGCCACCGCTCCCCCGCGGGAATTGCGCGGTCTTCGTCCCCGACATCGCGCAGCAGCGCGAACCTCGGCGCGGTCATCTCGACGCGCGCCCGTCCCCCGCCCTCGGAGACCGCCACCGCGCCGCTCGCCACGCCCCGGAGCGCGCCGAGGGGCCAGACGCCGCCCGCCAAGGCCTCGCCGTCCGGCGGCGCGACGGTCTCCGCGACCAGCACGTACGGCTGAAGGTCCTTCGCCAACTGCGCGACGACGCTCTTGACCCACGCGGCTTGCGCCTCCTTGAACGCGCGTCGGATCGCCTCGTCCGCCTCCGCGAGGCGGCTCGCCCCGACTTCGACCCGCGCCGACACGCAGCGCGTCGCCGCGTACAAGAGCGTGTCCGTCCACGGGTCGAAGGCCGAGACGTCGCCGACGACGGTCGCATCGAAAACGTGGATCGAGCCCGCCACGACGTCGTGCGATACGCGCTCCGCTCCGAGACGCGGGACGAGAACCACCGCGCGTTCGCTCGGCGCCAGCGCCCCGGCGCGGTCGAGCCGTTCCGCGCGCCCCGGATACGCGGCGCGAACCGCCGTCTCCAACTCGTCGGCCAGCGCCTGCGGCGCGCCGGCCCGGGGATCGAGATGCGGCGCGGCCACGACGACGGGCGACACCAAGAGACGCACCGCCCCGGCGTCGTCGGCGGCGAAGGCGCTTCCGCAAGCGAACACGAATAGCGTTGCGGCCGCAAAGGCCGCCGAACGTCCGAACGAGGTCATCTCAGTGGGCGGCGAGGACGGTCGTCCGCTCGTCCATGGTCTTGACGTCGAAGTCGCCGACCAAACCCTCCAGGACGCCGACGACATCGGCCCCCGACCGCCCGGCGAGCGTCACGCTGATCGTCTCGCTGCGCGCCTCGCCGCGGAACTGCGCCGAAAGGGCGAACCCTTGGGCGCGAAGCGCCTTCTTGAGCGGCGCGGAAATCGCGGGGTTCGCGAGGTTGTCGATGCGCACGACGTAGTTCGTCGCCGCGGCGTCCGCCTGCCGTCTCTCGGCCCGTTCCGCCTGCTGCAGCGCCTTCGAGACCTCCGTGACGAGGACCTCGTCGGCCTTTCTCATCGCCAGTTCCACGGCGACGGTCCGCGCGACGTCGTCGCTCGCTTGGTCGCCGGAGTCGCCGACGACGTTCTTCGGCGGCAGGAGGCTGCGCCCGTCCGAGAGCCGGACGACGCGGTAGGTGACCTGCGACGTCCACCGGTGCGCCCCGCCGTCCACCGGAGTGAACCGGTTGAGCGCGATCGCCGCGAAGTCATCCGGCGACAGCTCCGGCCTCTTGCGGAGTTCGGTCCACGCCGCGTGACACAGCTCGTCCTCGTTCGCGAAATCCCGCCCCATCAGATCGACGTCCACGAACGCGGTCGTAAAGCCCGCCGTTTGAAGCAGCTCCTCCAGCTTGGCGCGGACCTCGTTCGTCCGCCCCGCGCCCTTCTTCGAGGCGTCGGCGTAGACCGTCAAGCGATGGTAGTAGCGGCTGTTGTCGTCCGAGCGGTTCTCCGAACTCGCTTCGTTGTTGTACGAGACGGCGGCGCTTTCGGAAGCCGACGCCGCGGAGACGACCGAACGCGCGCTTCCGACTCCGACGCCCCTGCCGGTGCGCACGGCGACGTCGGTCGCGCTCGCCGCCTGTCCTACGGCGATCGAGCGCCGCGCCTGGGCCGAGCCGCTCGTCGAGCGGCTGGCCGAGGCCGACGAATGAACGTCCTTCACGTCCTCCGTCACCTCCTCGTGGAGGACCTGCGGCTCGGAGCGGTTCGGATCGGCGCCCTCCACGGTGTAGGAGAGCACGTGAACCGCGAAGCGCCCCTCCGCTTCCTGCGTCAAGGAGAGCTGGAGCGATCCCTCGAGGTACTCCCGCAGACGCGCGGCGTCGATCCGCAGGACGACGTCGCTCACGGCCGCCCCTTCGCGCACGTCGGCGCCGACGACTTCCGAATCGACAACGAACGCCGCCGAATGGGCCGCGCTCTCGCGGTAGACCTCGTCGGCGCTCGGCCCGAGCTTCTTGCGGTCGCCGAACACTCGCCCGACGGCCTGGCGGACCGCGTCCTCGCGCGCGCGCCGCTCCGCCTCCGCGAGCGCCGCCTGATTCGCCGCGGGGCGCTGCTTCTCCTTGACGACCGCGACTTGCGCCTCGCCGTGGCCGGCGACGCGAAGAACGTCTCCGGCCAGAACCGGAACGATGAACGCGGGCGCGAAGACGACGGACAGAACGACCGCTGCAAAGCGGAATCGACGCATGACGACACCCCCCCAAGCCCCATATGCGGACGATCAGATGCAAGTGGAGCGTAACGTCCCGCACTCGTGAAGTCAACGAGCGGCGAGTGCGTTCGTCGGCGTTTCGCCGCAGGAATGACCTAGCGCGAAGCGAGGCGAACGCCGTCGACTAAAAAG
>JAJFTU010000331.1 GCA_021372775.1 bacterium
GTCGTCGCCGGCGTCGCGGCCGGCGCGGTCTGCGCCGCCGGCGTCGCGGCCGGGGCGGGCTGCGTCGCCGCGGGCTGCGGCTGGGGCTTCGCCGTTTCGCTGAACGAGGGCCCCCACAGGAAGGCGGCCCCGAACGCCAGCATCATGACAAACAGGTACGTCCGCCTCGCGGGCGCAGATCGAGCCAGTCGTTTCCACAAGCCCATGACGCGTCTCCGGTTTAGTTCGCGGCCTTGGCCGAATGCCACCAAGCGCGATGGTGGATTTCCAGATCTTCGACGGGGGGAAGCGGGAAATGCTTCAAACCGGTCTGGTCGCCGAGGAAGAAGCCTCTGTCGATCGCGCGGAAGAACCCTTGGGTCCGCGGCGTGCGGGAAACAGTCTTCGTGGTCTTCGTGCCTTCCCTCTTCAGTTGGCGGATGCACTCCATGATGTGCAGCGGGTCCGAGTACGGCAGCGCCCCGGAGAGCCCGCCGTCGGCGTCGAACTCGAGCTTCAGGTCGGCGAAGAAGAGCCGCGGCGCGGAGACCGGTTCCTTCGGATCGGTCATCCGCTTGGCGAAGGCCGCGGGGCCGAGGCCCGAAACGACGAGCGGAATCAGCGGGCAGAGCTCCTGGTACATGTGGACCCGCTGCTGCTCGGCGGCGACGTCGTACGGCGCGGCGTCCAGCGCCAGCGTCCGGCCGTCGGCCGTCGTGAGGAAGAGCTGTCCGAACGCCGACAGCTCCAGATGTTCGAGGACGCGGTAGGTCTTGAGGTACTTGCTCGCGCGGGCCGAGCCGTCGAGGTGCGGCGCGCAGAGCTTCTCGATCTCCTCCGCGCCGAAGTAGGGCCCGACCCCCGCGGGGTCGATCTCGAAGAAGGTCACCCGGCCGCTGGCCAGTTTCTTGGTGCCCACCGCCATGTAGAGGCCGAACGCCTCCGGCTCGAGGTGGGACGCGATCAAGGCTTCGAAGCGGGCGCAGATCATGTAGTAGTGGATCTTCATGGCCCTGCCCTCCATTCAATCGGCCCCGCCCCCTCGGGCGCCTTCTTCCGGCACTGTAATCTTATGCCTGCTCCGCCCGCCGGGGCGCGCCGATCGCCGGCGCCGGGCACAATTTTCCAAATTTCGAGGGAGGTCTCTTGACCCCGTTCGTCGTTCCGGAAGGATCCACCGCCACCATCGCCGTCCTGCTCCGCGGCGCTCTGGGCTGCTCGCACCGCGAGGCGAAGGAACTCGTCCTCGCCGGGCGCGCCCTCGTCAACGGGGTCGCGACGCTCGACGTCGCCGCCCGTCCGCGCGGAGGGGCCGAGATTTCGCTGGCCCCCGAAGGCGCGCCGCGTCCGAAGCGGCCGCTCGAGGGGCCGGGGTTCCGCGTCGTGCACATCGACGAGTGGATCGTCGTCGCCGACAAGGAACCGGGAATCGTGACGGTTCCGACCGCCAACGAATCCCCCGAGGACCCGCCGCTCGTCGCCCGGCTGCTCGGCGCGATGGCCACCGCCGGGCACTGGATCCGCGAAGGGCTCTGGGTTGTCCACCGGATCGACCGCTCGACGTCGGGGCTGGTCCTCTTCGCCCGCTCCGAACGGATCGCCGAGGAGCTGCGGGCGCAGTTCTTCGCCCGCACGCCGCTCAGGGAGTACGTCGCCTGGACGGAGGGGATCCCCGCCCCGCCCCGCGGCGAGCTGTCCCACGTGCTGGCCGAAAACGAGAAGTCGCGGCGGGTCTACGTCGCCCGGTCCGGCGAGGAGGGCAAGGACGCGCGGCTGGAGTACGAGGTCGAGGCGCAGACGAGCGCCCCCGCCCCGCGGGCCCGCGTGCGGGCGCGCCTCGTCACCGGGCGCCGCAACCAGATCCGCGTGCAGTTCAGCGCCGCCGGCTGGCCGATCCTCGGCGACCGCTTCTACGGGGCGAGCGACGAAGGGCCGGGGCGGACCGCGCTCCACGCCGCGCGGCTCGGGTTCGTCCACCCCGGCCTCGGCGCCCCGGTCGAGTACGAAGCGCCGTGGCCGGCCGACCTCGTCAAGCTCGACCGACGCCTGTTCGCGCAGCGCTCGCCGACCTTGCGCCGCCGGCGCTGACCGTCCGCGCCGCGCGGCGGCCGCCGTCCGCGCCCCGCCGAAGCCGCCGAGGACGCGGGGCCGCGGCGCCCCGCCTCAGCGGTCTTCGGCGGAGGCGGCGGGAATCTCGACCCAGAAGACCGTCCCGCCGCCGTCCCGCGGCGCGAAGTCGATCGCGCCGCCGCAGGACGTGACGATCGCCCGGCAGAACGAGAGGCCGAGGCCGAGGCGCGCCGACGAGAGCTCCGGCTTCGTCGTGTAGAACGGCTCGAAGACGATCTGCCGCGCCTCCTCCGGGATCCCCGCGCCGCGGTCGGCGATCGAGATCCGCACCAGCGCGCCGCGCCGCTCCGCGCCGAGATCGACGACCGTCCCGGACCGCGACGCCTCGACGGCGTTCCGCAGCAGCGCGTAGAGGACCTGTTCCAAGGAACGGTGGTCGAGGACGATCCACGGCACGTCGTCGGCCGCGGCGACGCGAAGTTCGACGCCGCGCGACGCCGCCTCGTCCCGCAGCTGCCGCGCGACCTCCGCGAGCGCGCGCCCCGCGTCGCCGCAGGCCGGCGGTCCCGGCTCGCGCACGTACAGCTCGCACATCCGCCGCACGATCGTCGTCATCCGCTCGATCTCGCGGTCCATGCGGGCCGCGAACGGCGCGTGCGGGTGGTCCTTCGGCACGGCCTGCTTGACCAGGGCGAAGGCGCTGCGGACGCTGGCGAGCGGGTTGTTGATCTCGTGCGCGATCCGCGCGGCCATCCGCGCCGCCGCCGCCGCGCGCTCGGCCTCCGCGCGCTGCCGCTCCAGCGTGCGGATCTCCTCGGTGCGGCGCGCCAGTTCGCGCTCCAGTTCCGCGCCGCGTTCCTTCTCGCGTTCTTCCCGCCCCCGCCGCTCGGTCACGTCCTCCGTCATTCCGTCGAGGACCGGCAGGCCGTCGAGCCCGGCGCGCCGCAGGGCGGCCCGCGTGCGCAGCCAGCGGATCTCGCCGTCGGGACGCTGCAGCCGGTATTCGATCTCGCCCCCGCCGCTCGTCAGCGCCGCCCGCAGCGCGACCTCGAGCCCGCGGCGGTCCTCCGGCACGACCCAGGCGAGGAAGGCCGAGAGCCCGCCCTCGATCGCGGTGCGCGGACGGCCGAAGACCGTCTCGAAGGCGCTCCCCACGTGCACGAACCGCCCGGACGCGATGTCGAGTTCCCACGACACGGCGCGGACCGACTCCAGCAGGTCCATCGGCGAGCACGGCCGCCGCTCCGCGAACTCCAGCAGGCCGCCGGCGAACCAGCGCTCCCCGTCCAAGCCGCGGAAGGCCTTGGTCGCGTCGCGCAGCCACACGTACACGTCGTCGGCCCGGCGGAATCGGTACAACTCGACCGCCCGCTCGTCGTCGGCCATCCGCGCCAAATGCGCTTCGAGCGCCTCGCGGTCGTCCTGAGCCACGCCGTCGCGCCAGAACGACGGCGCGGCCAGACAGGCCTCGCGCGGGCGGCCGAACAACGCCTCGGCGCCCGGACCGAGAAACGCGAAGCGGCCCGCCGCGTCGCGGACATAGACGACGAACGGCGCGCGCTCGAGCGCCGCCTCGAGGCTCCAGCGTTCGTCTCCGGCCGTCACGCCCGTTCCTCCGCGATCGTCCCGGCCCGCGCGCGCGCGCCGCGGCGGCGGCCGTCCCGCGGCCCGCTCATCGCCGCTCCGCGGCGGCGGCGCGAGGGGCCGCCGCTCATCGCCGCTCCGCGGCGGCGACACAGAGCGCCCGCTGCACCCGCTCCAGCCCGAACGGCTTGCGCAGGCAGGACACCCGCGGCAGGCCGCCGCTCTGCAGCACGAGATCCATGTCGCCGGGCCCGGCCATCAGCACGACGATCCCGTCCGGCCTGGCGGCGAGAAACGCCTCGGCCAAGTCGGGGCCGCACATCCCCGGCAGGAGGGCGTCCACGACCATCGCGTCCACCGGTCCGCCGGCGAGCAGGCGCAGCGCGTCCTGCGGGCCCTCCACCGCGTCGGCGGTGCAGCCCCACGCGGCCAGACCGGCGGCCAGCGCCTCCCCCGTCGCCCGCTCCGCGGCGACGATCAACACCCGCCAGGCCCGCGGCGCGGCGTCGGGAATCGCCGCCGTCTCGTCCGGCGGCGGCGCGAGGCGCAGCCGCGATTCGGGCAGAACCAGGCTGAAGCGGGAACCTCCGCCCGGCGACGACGCGACCGCGACGTCGCCGCCCGCGTCCCGCGCCGTGGCGAGGACCGAGGCCAGCCCGAGTCCCGTTCCGTTCGCCTTCGTCGTGAAGAGCGGTTCGAAGATCCGCTCCTGCGCCTCGGGCGGAATCCCCTCGCCGGTGTCGGCGACGAAGAGCTCGACGTGCGGTCCCGCTCCCAGCGCGAGCCGGCGGCCGTTCCGCTCCGCGACGCCGCCGTCGCGCCGCGACGTGCCGATCGTCAGCGTCCCGCCCTGCGGCATCGCGTCCCGCGCGTTCAAGACGAGATTGGCGAGGGCCTGCGTGAGCGCGGACGGCTCGACGAAGACGAAGCCGGCGCGCGGGTCGAGCTCGAGCGCGACCGCGATCCCCGGCTCCAGAATCGGGCGGAAGAGCTCGACGCATTCCGCGGCGACGACGTTGACGTCCACGTGCTCCCTCGCGTGCGCCCCCTCCCGCGCGAAGGCCATCAACCGGCCCGTCAGCGCGCCGCCGCGCCGCGCGGCGCCGCGGATCCGCTCCATCCAAGACCGGCGCGGGTCGTCCGCGGGGAGCTGCGCCCGCAGCACGTCGGCGCAGGAGACGACCGACTGGAGCACGTTGTTGAGATCGTGGGCCGCGCCGCCGGCGATCCGCGCCACGGCGGCGAGCCGCTGCGAGGCGGCGACCTGCCGCCGCTCTTCGTCCCGCCGCGCCGCGTCGCGCAGCGCGACCACCGCGCCGCGCCACGGCTCGTCCGGCGCCGCCAGCGAGGAGGCGTCGAGCGCGATCCTCCGTTCCGCGCCCGAGCGGTCGCGCGCGGTCGCCTCCCCCGACCAACGTCCCTCGCGCCGCAGCGCGGCCATCGCCGCGACGCCGCGGGCGCTCGTCGAGTCGAGGCTCAAGAGGCCGCTGAACGAGCGGCCGATGGCCTCTCCCGCGTCGAAGCCGAGGAGGCGCCGCGCGGCGTCGTTCCAGATCGTCACCCGCAGCGTCGCGTCCCCGGCGACGACCGCGGCCTCGAGACGCGCGACGACGCGCTCAAGATCGCTCATCGCCCTCTCCGGCCGGCCGCTCCCCGGCCTCGCCCGAGCGGGCCGCGTAGCCGACCCCCTGAACCATCACGATCCAGCAGGCGGACGACGGGTCGGGCTCGACCTTGCGCCGCAGCCGATGCACGAGCTGCTTCAGCCGCGCGCGGTCGCCGAGGCCGCGGTAGCCCCAGATCCGCCGCGCCAGCTCCTCGGGGTCGATCGGCCGCCCGCGCCGCGCGAGGAGCAGCTGCAGCAGCCGGAACTCGAGCGTGGTCAGCCGCGCCGGGACGCCGTCGCCGAGCCGCGCCGTCAGCGCGTCGGCGTCGAGCGTCCACGCGCCCCACGTCTCGACCGCCGCGCCGCCCGTCCGCCGGCCCAGCGCGCGGACCCGCGCGGTCAGCGCGCGCACGCTGAACGGCTTGGCGAGATAGTCGTCGGCGCCGAGGTCGAGGCCGCGGACCTGGTCGTCCTCGTCGGCCCGCACGGTGAGCATCATCACCGGCACGTCCCCCCCGTTCGCGCGGAGCCGCCGCAGCGTCTCGAAGCCGTCGAGGCGCGGCATGTTGACGTCGAGGATGACGAGGTCGGGCGACTCGCGGCGGCAGACGTCGAGCGCCTCCAGGCCGTCCGCGGCGGCGAGCGTCTCGTGCCCCTCGCCCCGCAGCGCGAAGCCGACGAGATCCCTCAGTTCCGCGTCGTCGTCAACGATCAGAACCCGCATCCGGCCCCTCCGCCGGAAGGATTATGCACACTCGGGCGCCGCGCGTCCCCCCGCCGGCCGCGACGCGGCCGCCGTGCCGCTCGACGATCGACTTCGCGATGTAGAGGCCGAGGCCGACGCCGGCCTGCTCCGGCTCGTCCTCCTCCGCCCGCCGGAACCGCTCGAACGACGGCCCCTCGGCGTCGGGAAAGCCCGGCCCTTCGTCCTCGACCCAGATCCGGACCTCCCCGCGCGCCTCCGCGGCGCCGATCTCGATCTCCGTCCCCTCCGGCGCGAACTTGTTGGCGTTCGCGATCAGGTTGACGAGAACCTGCGCGAGGCGCGGGGCGTCGCCCAGGAGCGTCGGCGCCGGATCGGGGATCCGCAGCGCGACCCGCTGCCGCCGCTGGTCGAGGAGCGGCCGCGTCATCTCCAGCGCCTCCTCGACGACCTCGTCCACCCCGGTCGGGCGGCGGCGGACGCCGGTCTCCCCCGCCTCGATCCGCACGCTCTCCAGCAGGTTGTCGATCAGGCGCGTCAGGCGAAGCGTGCCGCGCTGCAGCGAGAGCAGCAGGCGCCCCGTTTCGTCCGCCGACAGCTCCGGCAGCCGCGCCAACAGCAGCTCGATCGAGGCGCGCTGCGCGGCGAGCGGCGTGCGGAACTCGTGCGAGATGTTGGCGAGGACGGCGTCGCGCAGCCTCCGCGCTCCTTCGATGTCCGACTCGTCGCGCGCCACCTGGACCTGCAGCCCGCCGACCGGCGCCGCGCTGGTCAGGACGAGCGCCCGGCGCGCGCCCCCCGCGCCCTCGGCGAACTCGGTCGCCCGCGCGGCGCCGCGGAAGCGGGCGTGGAGGATCGGGCACTGCTCGTCGCACGGCGAGGGGCCGCCCGCGGCCCGCGGATGGAAGACGTCGCCGCAGAACCGCCCGACGACCTCCGACTCCCGCCGCCCGAGCAGGCGAAGCAGCGACGGGCTGGCGAAGGTCACGCGCCGCTCGCGGTCCACCGCGAAGACCCCCTCGGCGACGCCGTCGATGATCGCGCGCGCCTCGGCCTCGCGGCGGCGCACGTCCTCCTCCAGCGCGGCGAGCCGCCCGCGCAGCGTCTCCAGCGCGGCGGCGAGCGGCGCGGCGTGCCCGGGCGCCGAGGGCACGGGGGTGAGGCGGTCGCCGCCGGCGAGCCTTCGCGCCGAGGCGGTCAGCGCCCGCAGCGCGCGGCGGCGACGGCGCGTGCGGCGCGCCAGCTCGACCACGGCGAAGACCGCGGCGGCGGCGGCGGCGCAGATCGCCGCCGGCACGAGAGGAACGGCCGGACCCACGTCAGCCCCGCCGGCGACGCAGCAGGTCCACGCCGAGCATCAGCGCCATCGAGATCGCCCCCAGGCCGAGCGCGGCGCCGTAGGCGGCGACGTACTGCCGCTCCTCCAGCGCCCGGTAGATGTAGAGCGTCGCCGTCTCCGTCTTCCCCTGCACGCCGCCGCCGACGACGAGCACGGCGCCGAACTCGCCGAGCGCGCGGGCGAAGGTCAGCGCGGCGCCGTAGACGAACCCCCAGCGCAGCGAAGGCAACGTCACGCGCAGGAACGTCTGCCAGCCGGAGGCGCCGAGCGTCGCCGCGGCCTGTTCCTGCTCCGTGCCGAGCGCCGCGAGCGCCGGCATCAGTTCGCGCACCATCAGCGGCAGCGTGACGAAGAGGGTCGCGAGGACCATCCCCGAGACGTCGAACGCGACCTGCCAGCCGACCGCCGCCAGCGCCGGCCCGAGCAGCCCGCGCCGGCCGAAGATCAGCAGCAGCATGTAGCCGACGACGACCGGCGAAAGGGCGAACGGCAGGTCCACGAGGCCGGAGACGAAGCGGCGCCCCGGGAAGTTGTCGCGCACGAGGGCCCACGCGGTCAGCGCGCCGGCGACGACGTGGAACGCCACGCAGATCAGGCCGATCTTGACCGTCAGCACCAGCGGCCCGAGCGACTCCGCCGAGAAGAGCGCGCGGAACAGCTCCAGCGGCCCGTCCTGCAGCGCCCCCGCGGCGAGGGCCACGAACGGCGCGGCGACGAGCCCTCCGACGTAGGCCAGCGCGGCGCCGATCAGCAGCCGGCGCGTCCAGCGCCCGCCGCCGCTCACGGCGCCTCCGTCCGGCGGCGCGTCCGCCAGTCGATGATCAGGAACAGCGCGAACGTCACCGCGAGCAGCGCCAGCGACATCGCGCTCGCCGCGCGCCGGTTGTCCGACTCGACCTCGCCGAGGACGTAGACCGCCGCGGTCTGCGTCCGCAGCGGGATGTTGCCGGCGACGATGACGATCGAGCCGAACTCGCCGAGCGCGCGGGCGAAGGCGAGCAGCGTGCCGGTCGCCACCGGCGCGCGCAGCGCCGGCAGCGTGACGCGCCTGAAGACGGTGAACGCCGACGCGCCGAGCGTCGCCGCCGCGTCCTCCGGCTCGCGGTCGAGATCCTGCAGCACCGGCTGCACCGCCCGCACGACGAGCGGCAGCGAGAGGAAGAGCAGCGCGAGAATGATCCCCGGCGGCGCGTAGATGATCGGGAAGCCGACGTCGCGCCGCAGCCAGCCGCCGAGCGCGGTCTGCGGCCCGTAGAGCGCGACGAGCATCACGCCGGTGACGAGCGTCGGCGTGGCCAGCGGCAGGTCGATCATCGCGTCCACGAACCGCCGCCCGGGGAAGTCGTACCGCACGAGGACGTAGGCGACGAGCGTGCCCATCGCCGCGTTGACGACGGCCATGATCGCGGCCGTCCAGAGGGTCAGCCAGAGGGCGTGGAGGGCGGCCGGTTCGGTGATCGCCCCCCACAGCGCCTGCAGCCCGTCCTTGACGCCGTCCTCGACGATGACGAGGAGCGGCGCGGCGAGGGCGAGCGCGAGGTAGGACAGCGCGGCGGCGCGCAGCCCGTAGCGGCCCCAGGGCAAGGGGGCCGCGCGCCGCGCGCCGTCCTTCACTTCCCCGCTTCCGCGAAGGCCCGCTCGAAGACGCCGCCGGGGCCGAAGAAGCGCGGCGCGGCGGCGGCCCAGCCGCCGAACGCCTCGATCGTGAACTGGTCCTTGACCGGCCGGTAGACCGACGCCGTCTCCTTGGCGACGCCCGGATCGACCGAGCGCAGCCCTTCGTCGGCGAAGATCCGCTGCGCCTCGGGGCGGAGCAGGAAGCGCAGGAACTCTTCGGCCGCGGCGCGCGTGCCGTGCTTGTCCACGTAGGCGTCCACGACCGCCGCCGGGTTCTCGATCAGGATCGTCGAGGTCGGCACGATCATGTCGTAGTCCTGCCCGCGCTTGCGGCCGACGAGGACCTCGTTCTCGTAGGTGATCGCGACGTCCCCGACCCCCTTCTCGAAGGTCGTGATGCTCTCCCGCGCCCCCTTGTCCATCGCCGAGACGTTCTTCAGCACCTTGCGCAGGAACGCCTCCGCCGCCGCGTCGTTCCCCTTCGGGACGCCCGCGACGTTGCCGCGCGCGGCGGCGCCGTAGAGCGCGAGGATGTTCCACATCGCCCCGCCGCTGGTGCGCGGGTTCGGCGTGAGGATCTCGATCCCCGGCCGGGCGAGGTCGGCCCAGTCGCGGATCCCCTTCGGGTTTCCCTTGCGCACGGCGAAGACGACGATCGAGCGGCTGACCATCCCCTTCGTCGGGCCGCTCTTCCAGGCGCTCCGGATCAGCCCCGCCTTGGCGATCCGCTCGACGTCGGCCTCGAGCGAGAGGGCCGCGACGTCCGCCTCGAACCCCTCGACGATCGCGCGCGACTGCGCGCCGGAGCCGAGGTACGACTGCTGGAAGCGGACATCCTGGCCGTTCTTCTTCTTCCACTCCGCGGCGAAGAGCGGCAGGATCCGCGAGTACGCCTCGCGCGGCGTGGTGTAGGCGCCGAGCGAGAGGGTCACCGGCCCCTTGGCCTTGGCCGTCTGGGCGGCCGCCGGGAAAGCCGAAACGGCGGCGGCCAAAGCGAGCACTGTCGCGATCGTCTTGGTCATGGCGTCACCTGATGTCGCGCGGGACCGGACGCGGCGCGGGCGCCGCGGCCGCCCCGGCGGCGGAGAAGGGAGAGCGCACCACCAGCAGCGGCGCGTCGCCGAGATCCTCGATCAGTCCGGCGACCACGCCGGAGAGCTTCACGCGGGCGTCCTTGGCGGAGAGCGGGGCGCCGACGACGATCAGGTCGTGCTTCCCCTCGGCGACCTCGGCGTCGATCTGCTCCCGCACCTCGCCGCGCCGCAGCTTCGCCTTCCCCTTCACGCCGAGCAGTTCCATCGAGCGCACGCCGGCCTCGAGGAACCGGCCGGCCCGCGCCGCGGCTTCCTCGTCCGCGTTTTCGGGAAGAACGGAGAGGAGCGTTCCCGCGGCGCCGAGATGGCGCACGAGGCGCGCCGCGAACTGGACGTCCTCCTTCCCCGGCTCGCCGACGGCGACGCAGATCAGCGCCCGCTGCGGCGGCGGCGCCGCGGCGCGGCAGAGGAGCAGGTTGTGCTCGCCCCCCTCGAAGATCGCCTGCGCCGCCTCGACCCGCCGCTCGCGCGGCAGTCCGGCGACGACGAGGTCGTACGGCTGGCGGTCCGCCTCCTGCGCGACCGCCTCCGCCGCCGGGCCGCCGACGCGGCGCGTCTCGACCGCGGCGAGCCCCGGGCCGAGCAGGTCGCGCGCGCTCCGCCCGCCCGGCGTCTCTTCGTCGGCCGCGCCGACTTCGAGCAGCGTCACGCGGGCGTGGGCGAGGCGCGCGATCCCGCCGCCGACCTTGAGCGCGGCGTCCGAGAGCGGCCCGCCGTCGTGCAGGCAAAGGAAGTTGAGCCCCGGATGGGTCAGGGCGTGGATCCGCCGCACGCCGACGGCGACGCGGTCCCCGGCGCGCAGCGGCAGCCGGCGCGAGGCCTCGAGCGGCCGCAGCGCCTCGACGACGAGCGAGCCGGAGCCGAACGGCTGCGGCGGCGCGATCGGGCGCACGTGCGGCAGCGGCGGCAGCTTGAGCCGCAGCCGCTCGCCGGTGCCGGCGAAGACCGACTGATCGACGGTCCCCTCGCCGAGGCACGGGCCGGAAAGCTCTTCGGGGCGCGCCGCGATCTGCACGTCCTCGGGACGGAAGAGGACCTGCACGCGGCGATTGGCCGGGGCCGCCTGCTCGATCGTCGAGAGCGGGAAGCGCAGCGGGCCGACGTCGATCCCCTCCGGCGTCGTCTGCCCGACGAGCAGGTTCGCCGTGCCGAGGAACGTCGCCACGAACTCGGTCGCCGGCCGCAGGTAGAGTTCCGGCGGCGGGCCGGCCTCGAGCAGCCGCCCGAAGTTCATCACGCCGACGCGGTCCCCGAGCTCGAACGCCTCTTCCTGGTCGTGGGTGACGAAGATCGTCGAGACGCCGAACTCGCGCTGCACGCGCTTCAGCGTGCGCCGCAGCTCGCCGCGGATCTGCGCGTCGAGCGCCCCGAACGGCTCGTCGAGCAGCAGCACCTCCGGACGGTGCGCGAGCGCGCGGGCCAGCGCCACGCGCTGCTGCTGCCCGCCCGAAAGCTGGTACGGCATCCGGCCGCCGAGGCCGGAGAGACCGACGACCTCGAGCAGCTCGTCGCGGCGGCGCCGCCGCTCGGCGCGCGGCGTCTTGCGGATCGCGAGGGCGAACTCGACGTTCTCGGCGACCGTCATCTGGCGGAAGAGCGCGTAGTGCTGGAAGACGAAGCCGACGCCCCGCCGCTGCGGCGACAGCGAGGTCACGTCCCGCCCGTCGAGCAGCACGCGCCCGGCGTCGATCGAGGCGAGCCCCGCGATCATCCGCAGGACGGTCGTCTTGCCGGAGCCGGAGGGGCCGAGGAGGACGAAGAACTCCCCCTCCGCGATCTCCAGCCAGAGCTGGTTGACCACGGGATGCCCCTCGTAGCGCTTCGTCAGGCCTTCGAGGACGATCGACATGACGCCATGATCGCCCGGGAACGGTCACTTCGAGGTAACAATCCCACGGTGAAGCCGAGCCTGTTGCGGCCGCCGCGGGCGGTCGTCGGCGCGCCGCTGTCCGGACGGTGTCCGGACGTTCCGTCCGCCGGCGGACGAAACCCGCGCGGGCGGCCTCCGCCCCCCGCCGCCAACCCGTTCGCCCGCCGGACGTTGCGCGCCATCCCGCCCCGCGGCCCGGTTCTTGCGTCATCCCTCCGCGTGAAACGCCCCGAGACCGTCCCCTGCACCTTCTTCGACGAGCCCCGGCCCGCCGATCCGGCCTGGACGCCGCCTTACTGCCCGTGGGACCCCTGCCCCTCCTG
>JAJFTU010000332.1 GCA_021372775.1 bacterium
AGCGACCTCGTAGGCCGAGGGCGCCATCGCGACGCCGCGCTTCAACAGCGCGTGGAAGAGCCGCCGGTAGATCGCCGCGCCGCCCGAAGCGAGCTTCTCCGCGGCGCGCGGCGGATCGCCCGCCTGCAGCGAGAGCCAGAAGATCGACCCGACCCGCGCGAGGCGCGCCGGCACGGGCGCCGCGGCGAGGACCGGCGTCAGTTTCTCCTCGAGGCGCCGGCCGAGCGCCTCGAGCCGCTCCCAGCCGCGCTCCCGCTCGAGGACGCCGAGCGTCGCCAAGCCGGCGGCCATCGCCACCGGATTCCCCGAGAGCGTTCCGGCCTGATAGACCGGACCGAGCGGCGCGAGCTTCTTCATCGTCCCGCGCTTCGCCGCGAACGCGCCGACCGGCATGCCGCCGCCGATCACCTTGCCGAACGTGGCCATGTCCGGCTCGATGCCGTAGAGCTGCGCCGCGCCGCCGGGGGCGACGCGGAAGCCGGAGATGACCTCGTCGAAGATCAGCATTGCGCCGTGCTTCGCCGTCAGCTCCCGCAGCAGGCGCAGGAACTCCGGCCGCTGCACGAGCAGGCCGTTGTTCGCCGGGATCGGCTCGACGATCACCGCGGCGATTTGGTCTCCTTCGGCCTTGAACAGCGCCTCGGCCCGCTCCGGATCGTCGAGCGGCAGCACGCGGGTCAGGCCGGCGAACTCCGCCGGCACGCCGGCCGACGACGGCTCGCCGAACGTCGCCAGCCCAGAGCCGGCGGCGACGAGCAGATGGTCGGCGTGGCCGTGGTAGCAGCCGCTGAACTTCACGATCAGCGAGCGCCCCGTCGCGCCGCGGGCGAGGCGGATCGCGCTCATCACCGCCTCGGTCCCCGAGGAGACGAAGCGGACCTGCTCCATCCCGCGGTAGCGCGCGAGGACCTTCTCCGCCAGCAGGACCTCCCCTTCGCACGGCGCGCCGTTGCTTGTTCCCGCGGCCGCCGCGGCGGCGACCGCGCGCACGACCTCCGGGTGGGCGTGGCCGAGGATCAGCGGCCCCCACGACATCACGAAGTCGATGTAGCGGCGGCCGTCGGCGTCCTCGATCGCCGCGCCCTGTCCGCGGCGGACGAAGAGCGGCGTGCCGCCGACGGCGCGGAAGGCGCGCACGGGGGAATCGACGCCGCCCGGAATGACCTCGCAGGCGCGCCGGAACAGCTCCTCCGACTTCGGTCCGGCGCTCACAGCCACTTTCCCGCCAGCGCCTCGCGCGCGTGGTAGGTGATGATCTGGTCGGCGCCGGCGCGGGCCATCGCCAGCAGGTTCTCGCGCACGATCCGGGCCTCGTCGAGCCAGCCGCGTTCCGCCGCGGCCTTGACCGCGGAGTACTCGCCCGAAACGTTGTAGGTCGCGAGCGGCAGGTTCGTCAGCTCCTTCACCGCGCGGATCACGTCCAGATAGGCGAGGGCCGGCTTGACCATCAGCATGTCCGCGCCTTCGGCCTCGTCGAGCAGCGCTTCGCGCAGCGCTTCGCGGCCGTTGCGGACGTCCATCTGGTACCCCTTCCGGTCCCCCTTCCCCGGCGCCGAGCCGGCCGCCTCGCGGAACGGGCCGTAGTAGGCCGAGGCGAACTTCACCGCGTAGGAGAGGAGGGCGACGTTCTCGAAGCCGTGCTCGTCGAGCGCGTCGCGGATCGC
>JAJFTU010000333.1 GCA_021372775.1 bacterium
TCCGCGGCGCGCCTCGCCGAGGCCGCGGCGGAGGGCGCGACGTTCTACGCCGCGCGGCTCGACGGCGCCGACCTCGCGCGCGCCTCGTTCGCCTCGTGCGAGTTCGGCGAGGCGACGCTGGCGAACGCCGTCCTCGCCGGCGCGGCGTTCGTCCGCTGCGGCCTGCGCGGGGCGAAGCTCGCCGGGCAGTCGTTCGCCGGCTGCGACCTCGCCGACGCCGACTTCAGCGGCGCCGACCTCGCGCGGGCCGACTTCTCCGGCGCGCGCGCGGCGGGGTGCTGCTTCGCCGACGCCGACCTCGCGGAGGCGAAGGGGGAAGGGCTCGAGGCGCCGAACGCGGAGTTCGAGCGGGCGCGCCTCGACGCCGCGCGCTTCGTCAAGGCGCGGTTCGACGGCGCGGGGTTCGGCGGGGCGAGCCTCGTGCGCGCCAACCTCGGCGCCGCGTCGCTCCTTTCGGCGCGGTTCGCCGAGGCCGACGCGCGCGGCGCGGTCTTCGTCCGCGCTCTCCTCGCCGACGCCGACTTCTCGCACGCGCGGCTGGAGGTGGCCGACTTCTCCGGCGCCGACCTGTCGCGCGCGAATCTGCACGCGGCGACCGACGAGGGGGCGCGCTTCGGCGGCGCGAAGACCGACGGACTGCGGCGCACCGACGCCGAGTTGCTCGCCGCGGAGCGGTTCCGCGCCGCGGCGGAGGACGAACGATGAACGCGATCTTCGGACGGGCGGCCGCGCGGCGGAACGAGGAAGCGGCGGCGACGCCGCGGGCCGCGGTCGAGTATCTCGGGCCGGCGACGATCCTCTGGGTCGAAGGGCTGCGCGCGGGGCTGCTCGTCGAGGGGCGCGAGGTCGAGGCGCGCCTCGCGCTGGCGCAGATCTACCGCCCCGAGGCGGGGGACACGGTGCTCGCCCTCGGCGGGCGCGAGTACTACGTCGTCGGCGTCCTCGCCGGCGCCGGACGGATGGTCGTCAACGCCCCCGGCGACCTCGAGCTGCGCGCGCGCGGCGCGGTCGAGATCCACGGGGCGCGCGGCGTGCGGCTGCGCGGGCCGGAGGTCGCGCTGACCGCCGACCGCTTCACGATCGCCGTGCGGACGGTCGTCGAGCGCGCGGCGCGCGTCTACCGCGCGGCGACGGAGCTGCTGCACGTGCGGGCGCGGCGGACGCGGACCGTGGTGGACGAGGAGTGCGCGCTGGCGGCGCGCGAGATCACGGCGCGCGCCGGCGCCGACCTGAAGCTCGACGGCGAGAAGATCCACCTCGGCTGAGGAGGGGCGGCGATGTGTCTTCCGGCTTCGACGAACGGCGGCGGGATGTGCCTGGCGTTTCCCGACGTCTGTAAGACCCCCGCGCCCCCCGCGGGTCCGATCCCGCTGCCGTATCCGAACGTCGCGCAGCTCGCGCAGGCCAACGCGGCCACCTGCTCGCAGAAGGTCCTGATCTGCAACAAGAAGGCCGTGCACAAGGGGACGCAGATCCCGATGTCGAGCGGCGACGAGGCGGGCTCGATGTGCGGCGTCGTCTCGAACATGATCAAGGGGCCGGCGTCGTTCAAGATGGGCAGCGTGAAAGTGAAGGTGGAAGGGCAGCAGCTCGTCTACGTCGGCTGCATGACCGGCCACAACGGCTCGAACGCCAACATGCCCGCCGGCGCCCAGATCGCCCCGAGCCAAGTCCGCGTCCTCGTCTCGCCCTGAGGCGCCGCGCGGCCGCCGACCGACGGCGCCGCCGGGCGACGCGCATTACCGTCGAACAGGAAAGACGAAGCCCGCCCCGACGCCGTGCCGATGACACGACGCGACGTGGTCGTCCACCATCCCCACCGCCTGCATGAAGGCGTAGCAGATCGTGGACCCCACGAACTTGAACCCGCGCCGCGCGAGATCCTTCGACAACGCGTCCGACTCCGCCGTCCGCGCCGGAACCTCGGACATCGCGCGGAAGGAGTTGATCCGCGGCCGTCCCCCCACGAACCGCCAGACGTAGGCCCCGAACGACCCGAACTCGCGCCGCACCTCGAGGAACCGCCGCGCGTTCTCGATCGCCGCGGCGATCTTCAGCCGATTGCGCACGATCCCCGGATCGGCCAGCAGGCGCGCGAAATCTCCGTCGCCGAACAGCGCCACCTTCTCCGGCTCGAACCCCTCGAAGACCTCGCGGTAGCGGGCGCGCTTCTTGAGGATCGTTTCCCAGGAGAGGCCGGCCTGCGCCCCCTCGAGCACGAGGAACTCGAAGAGCGTCCGTTCGTCGGCGACCGGCGCGCCCCATTCCTCGTCGTGGTAGGCGCGGTAGAGCGCCGAACGCTCGAGCGCCGGCCAAGGGCAGCGGGGAAGCCCGTCGCTCAAGCGGCCCCCAAGCCGTAGGAGACCTCGAGCACCTCGTACTCGACGTCCCCCGCGGGGCGGCGCCACGTGACCCACTCGCCGACGTGCGCGCCGACGAGGGCGCGGCCGAGCGGCGCGCTCCAGGCGACCGCGTCGGGATGAATGTCGAGCTCGTCCTCGCCGACGATCGCGCACTCCGACTCGCGCCCTTCCTCGTCGGAGAGGCGCACCCGGGCGCCGAAGCGGACTTCGTCGTCGTCGCAGGCGGAGTTGTCCACGACGACGGCGGCGGCGAGGCGGCCGTCGATCCGCGCCAGCTCGCCGCGCAGCGCGGCGGCCTCGGCGGCGCTCTCCGCGTCGAGCCGCGCGACGCGCGCGGCGGCCTCGGCCCGCGCGGCCTGCAGCGCGGCGAGTCCCTGGGGGGTGACGTAGTTCGGCCGATCGGCGCCCATCGGGCGGCGCGGCCGCTCGGGGACCTCGTCCCCGTCCTGTTCCTTGACGAATGCCCGGCTCATAGGAACGACATTTTACGATCCTTCCGCGGTTCGGGGCGCGCGCCGCGCGCGCGCCGTGTTCGGTCGCGGAGGCGCGCCGCGCGCCGCCGCGGGCGCGCGCGGGCGGTCCGCGCTACGCTCCGCGCCATGAGCGATCCCCGGCCGGACGGAACGACGGCGCCCGAAGGCGCGAAGCCGCGGAACGTCTCCGCGGCGTACGCGTCCCCGTCGGCCGGCGACGGAACGACGGCGCCCGAAGGCGCGAAGCCGCGGGGCGTCGGCCGCGCGGCGGGCGTGGCGACGATCGTCCTCACGCTGCTCGGCTGGTCGAGCGTGCCGCTCTTCCTGCGCCACTTCACCGGCTCGATGGACCCCTGGACGAGCAACGGCTGGCGCTACGGCTTCGCCGCGCTCCTCTGGGCGCCGGTGGTGCTGCTCGGCCTGCGCCGCCGCAACCTGCCGCGGGGGATCTTCCGCGCCGCGCTCGTGCCGGGGATCGTCAACGCCGCGGGGCAGGTCTTCTACACCTGGGCGCACTACAAGGTCGAGCCGGGACTGCTCAGCTTCGGCTTCCGCACGCAGATCGTCTTCGTGGCGATCGGCGCCTACGCGCTCTTCCCGGACGAGCGGCGGCTGGTGCGGATGAAGGGCTTCTGGGGCGCGTTGGGGCTGCTCGTCCTCGGCGCCGCGGGAACCCTCTTCCTCGGCGAGGGGCCGCTGCCGGCGGCGAGCGCGGTCGGCTTCGGGATGGCCGTCCTCTCCGGCGCGCTCTTCGCGGCCTACTACCTGAGCGTGCGCAAGTGCATGTCCGGCTATCCGTCGATCGTCTCGTTCGCGGTGATCAGCCAGTACACGGCGGCGATCATGGTCGCGCTGATGCTGCTGGTCGGGACGGACCTCGGCGCGGCGCCGGCGCGCCTCCCGGGCGGCGAGCTGTCGCTCCTGCTCCTCTCCGCGGTGATCGGCATCGCGCTGGGGCACGTCTTCTACTACGTCGCGATCAAGGAGCTCGGCGTCGCCGCCTCCTCCGGCGTGCTGCAGGTGCAGCCGATCTGCGTCGCGGTCGGCTCGTGGTTCCTCTTCGGCGAGAAGCTCGCGGCGGGGCAGTGGGCGGGGGGCGCGCTGGCGATCATCGGCGCGCTGACGATCCTGCTGCTCGAGCGGCGCGCGTCGGCCGTCGGCGGCCCGGCCTGATTCGACGCGCCGCGGCCCGTCGCGTAAGCTGTCGCTTGGTTCAATCCGCCTGGGACCTCCGTTCTCCGCGGACGCGCCGTCGGACGCGCCGCGGTCGCGGGCGCGCCGCGCGCGAGGCCCCGGACACCAACCTCGGAGCCGCGGATGGGCAGGAGAACCTTCACGGACGGCGCGCAGCTCGTCGCCTTGGGCGCGCTGCACGCCGGCGTCGATTACTTCGTGGGCTACCCGATCACTCCCGCGTCGGGAATCTTCTCCGCGATGATCAAGGGCGGCGTCGGCATCGCCGCGCCGGACGAGATCACCGCGCTGCAGTACCTGATCGGCGGCTCGGCCGCGGGGCGCAAGGCGATGACCGCCACCTCGGCCCCCGGCTTCCTGCTGATGGCCGAAGGGTTCGGCGCGGCGCTGATGATGGAGACGCCGCTGACCCTCGTCCTCGTGCAGCGTCTCGGGCCGGCCACCGGCTCGGCGACGATGAACGCGCAGGGGGACGTGATGCTCGCCTCGGGCATCGTCTCCGGCGGCTTCGTTCCGCCGGTCCTCTGCCCCTCGACCGTCGAAGAGTGCGCCGAGATCACGGCCCTCGCGGTGAACGTCTCGGAGACGCTGCGCGTCCCGACGATCGTCCTCACCGAGAAGGAGATGGTCGTCGGCAAGCGCACGGTGGACCTCGACAAGATCGTCCTGCCGCCGGTCGCGAACCGCGCGGTCTACGACGGCCGCCCCGAGGAGTTCCAGCCGTACGGCAACCTCGACGAGCGCGACGTGCCGCCGTTCCGCCCGGTCGGCGATCCGGACTGCCAGATTCGCCTCACCGCCTCGACGCACGACGCGGCCGGCTTCATCAAGGCGCTCGACCCGAAGGTGCGCCGCAACACCGAGCGGCTGATGGTCTCGCGGCACACGGAACTGCTGCCGGCCTGCCGCGTGGACGCGCAGAAGGGCGCCGAGGAGGCGATCGTCTCCTACGGCTTCACCAACTACGCCGCCGCCGAGGCGGTGCGCCGCCTGCGCGCCGCGGGGCGCCGCGTGACGCACGTCACCGTGCGCACGCTCTTCCCGGTGCTCGCCGACCAGATCGCCGCCGCCCTCGAGGGGACGAAGCGGGTCGTCGTGCCGGAGGAGAACCTCTCCGGGCAGTACTGCCGCGTCCTGCTGGGCGAGGGGCTGCTGCGCGGACAGGACGTCGTCCGGATCAACCGGATGGGGCTCTGCGTCACTCCCGAAGAGATCGTTGCCGCGTTCGTCGGCGAAGCCGGCGAGGGCGTCGTCAAGGAGGTCCGGCCGTGACTGAGTGCGAATTCGCCACCGGCCTGCGCGATCCGTGGTGCCCCGGCTGCGGGCACACGCTCGTCGCCCGCGCGCTGCAGGAGACGCTGGCGCGCAGCTACAAGCCGCACGACGTCGTCCTCGTGAGCGACATCGGCTGCATCGGCATGGCCGACGTCCTCTTCACCTGCCACACCGTGCACGGGCTGCACGGCCGCGCCCCGGCGCTGGCCAGCGGCATCGCGATGACGATGGACGGCGCGGAGCGGAAGAAGGTCGTCTGCCTGATGGGCGACGGCGGCGCGGCGATCGGGCTGCAGCACGTGATGGAGTGCGCGCGGCTCAACGTGGACGTGACGCTGGTCGTCTGCAACAACCAGAACTACGGCATGACCGGCGGGCAGCATTCGGCCTACACCGAGACGGGGATCAAGACGACGACGACCCCGGCGGGGAACCCGCTGCGGCCGTTCCCGCTCGGCGACATGGTGGCCCCGCTCGGCGTGCTCCACGGCCGCGTCCTCGCCGCCTCCTCCGCCGAGCTGCGCGAGGCGCTCGAGCGCTGCCTCGCGCACCGCGGCTTCTCGCTGCTCGAGACCTTCAACTACTGCCCGTCGTACTCCGGCAAGCTGAACCCCGAGTCGCTCGCGCCCAAGGAGATGAAGCGCTTCTTCTCCGAGCACGGCGTCGAGTTCGGCCTGTGGGACACGGGCGCGCCGCCGGCGCCGTACCGCTTCCGCGCCGAGCCGCGTCTTCCGCAGCTCAAGGAAGCCGCGTCGCCGCATCGGCACGCGCTCGACCACGTCGTGGACCTGCTGATCGCCGGTTCGGCGGGCGAAGGGGTCCAGACGGCGGCGGAGCTGCTGGCCGAGGCGGCGATCGCCAGCGGGCTCGAGGTCGCGGTCCGCGGCGAGTATCCGGTGACGGTCGGGAAGGGGTTCTCCTGCTCCTTCGTGCGGCTCTCGCCGGAGCCGATCGGCTCGCCGATCACCGACACCTACGACGTCGGCCTGGTCACGTCGGTGGACGGCGTGCGCTGGACCGGCGTGCGCGGCCGGGCGACGAAGCGGACGATCGCCGACGCGTCGCTCGAGTTGCCCGAGGCGCTCGCCGGGGCGGAGCGGCACGATCTGCGCCGCTTCGGCCCGAAGCAGGCGGCGTTCGCCGGCCTCGCCTCGCTGCTGCTGGAGCAGAAGTGGTTCCCGGCGGCCGCGCTGCGCGAGACGTTGGCCGGCCTCCGCTCGCCGAAGATGCGCGACGGCCTGACCGGCGTTCTCGACACTCTCGAGAGCGAGCGCGCCTGACGCGCGTTTCGCCGCATCCGATTCACCGCGACGGGCGGGGCCACGGCCCCGCCCGTTCTTTGTCCGCGGCCGTCCCGACACGATTCCGGGGGGACGTTGTCCCGTAGGGGCGATTGGCGCGCCGATCAGATCGTCGGAACAACGACGCCTCCACCGCGCCTGCCGCCCGACGTGGACCTCGCGCAACGTTGCCTTTGAGACGTTGAAAGGCAAGATTCCGTGCGATCACGTCGGGCGGCAGGCGCGGAGGAATCCAGAGCGGGGACACGATGATCGGAGCGCGCCAGCCGCCCCTACACGCCCGTCGTCATCAGGGCGCCCATCGGAACGCGGCGCCGAAAACGACGAGCGCGACGCGAGGCGGGGGGGCGGCGGCGGAGCATTGCCCCGTCGCGGAGCCGCCGCCCCCCGCCGCGCGTCGCGCGACCATCGATGGACGCGCGCCCTAACGCCTCAGCGCGAAGGATGCCGTGGCGTCCGCGCACCAAGGCCGCGACGCGCGGCGAGACAAGACGCACGGACCATCCAAGAAGTACCATCCGCCCCGCGGACAACCACCAAGAGCGCGCAGCCAAAGACGGCAGCACGTCGGGCGAGCGGGGGCGGCGGCGCAGCCGTTGCCCCGTGGCGGAGCCGCCGCCCCCGTCGCCCGACGCGCGTCCCGCGAGA
>JAJFTU010000334.1 GCA_021372775.1 bacterium
CGGGGAAGCCAGCGGTCGAGGGCGCGCTCGACGTCGGCGAGGGCGAACGGCTTGGAGACGTAGTCGTCCATCCCCGCCTCGAGACAGCGCTCGCGGTCGCCCTTCATCGCGTTGGCGGTCATCGCCACGATCGGCAGGCGCGCCGCGGCGACGTGCAGCGCGCGGATCTTCTCCGTCGCCTCGAAGCCGTCCATCTCCGGCATCTGGCAGTCCATCAGCACGATGTCGAACGGACGCGCCTGCACGGCGTCGAGCGCTTCGCGGCCGTTCGCGGCGACCTCGACCGTGCAGCCGAGCTTCTCGAGGATCCGCACCGCGACCTTCTGGTTGATCACGTTGTCCTCGGCGAGGAGGACGCGGCCGGCGAAGTTGCGGCGCCGCTCCGGCGCGGCCGCGGCGACGGGACCGGCCGCGGGCAGAAGGCGCGCGGCGAGCGCGTCGAGCACGATCGCGCTCTTCGCCGGACGCCCGACGACCTGCGCGAAGAGCCGCTCGGGATCTTCGACCTTGCGTCCCGCGGGGACGACGAGGAACCGCGCGGCGCCGGCGAGCGCCGGATCGGCCGCGGCGCGGCGCGCGAAGGCGAGGCCGCCGAACGGCGCGTCGGGCGCCTCGGCGACGAACGCGGCGTCGAACGGGACGCCGGCGCGCGCGGCGCGGCGCAGCCGGACGAAGGCCCGCGCCGCGTTCCGCTCCGCCGCGACCTCGCAGCCGAGGAAGCGCAGCGCGCAGGCGAGCGCGGCGCGGCTCGAGCCGTGCGGCTCGGCGACGAGGATCCGCTTCCCGGCGAGGCGCGCGCGCCGCTCGTCGGCGGGCGGCTCGGCCGCCGGGCGGACGCGCCGCACCGTGAACCAGAAGGTGGAGCCGCGGCCGGCCTCGCTGAGGACGCCGATCTCGCCCCCCATCAGCTCGGAGAGCCGCTTGGAAATCGCCAGCCCGAGCCCGGTCCCGCCGTACTTCCGCGTCGTCGAGGTGTCCACCTGGGAGAACGACTTGAAGAGCCGGTCCATCCGGTCGGCGGGGATCCCGATGCCGGTGTCGCGGACCTCGCAGCGCAGCAGCGGGACGCCGTCCTTCTCCGTCGCCGCGAGATGGATCGCGACCTCGCCCCGCGCCGTGAACTTGACCGCGTTGTTGGCGAGGTTGGTGACGATCTGGCGCAGCCGCCCCGGGTCGCCGGCGACGGCGCGCGGCACGTCCGGCTCGACGATCGCCGTCAGCTCGATCCCCTTGCTCCGCGCGGCGTTGGCGAGGATCGCCGCGACGTCTTCGACGACGCGGCGCGGCTCGAAGTCGATCGACTCCAGCGTCAGCTTGCCGGCCTCGATCTTGGAGAAGTCGAGGATGTCGTTGATCAGGCCGAGCAGGCAGTCGGCCGAGGCGCGGATCGTCTCGACGTACTCCTGCTGCTCGGCGGAGAGCGGCGTGTCGAGCAGCAGCGTCGTCATCCCGATCACGCCGTTCATCGGCGTGCGGATCTCGTGGCTCATGTTGGCGAGGAACTCGGCCTTGGCCTTCGCCGCGTTCTCGGCCTGCTCCTTCGCCTCCTCGAGCTCCGCGGA
>JAJFTU010000335.1 GCA_021372775.1 bacterium
CTCGCCGGCGCCCTTGAGCTTCTGCGTCGAGGAGCGCAGGCCGAGCTTCACCGTCCACTTGTCGGTGATCGACCAAGTGTCCTGGATGAAGAGCGCGGTGTCCTTGGCCGACGTCTCGCCCGGCTCGTTGAAGCGGGCGCGCGTGACGCGGTAGACCGGGTCCGCAGTGCAGGGAACGGCGGCGCTTCCGTAAATGTCAAGCCCCGCCGTGCAGTTGCCGGCGCCGTAGCCGCCACGGACATCGACGAGCGCGCCGGACGTGGTCGGCACGTAGATGTTCATCGTCGCCGGGTTGGTGTCGGCGACCCAGCCGCCCTCTCCGTCGGACACCGCGTGACGGAACGGAACGTTGAAGCTCGGGCCGGAGTAGGTGGACGCGGCGGAGTACTTGAGGTCGAAGTACTGGAAGCCGGCCTTGATTTCGTGGCTGCCCAGCGTCTTCGTGATCTTCAGCGAGTAGTCCATCGTCTTGTCGGTCGTCGGCCCGGTGAACCCGGAACCGCCGACGACCGGCTGCGGCGCCATGCCGGCCTCCAAGACCATGCGGCGGTCGCGGAAGCGGAAGTCGTTGACCGTGGACGTCTCGGTGAAGTCGTTCTTGCGGTGGTTGACCTGCGCCTCGACGAACCAGTCGCTCCCGAAGAGGCCGGTGTAGCGCAGCGACTGCTGGTGGGCGCCGTACTTGATCGTGGAGGCGAACGCGCCGCCCGCGGCGTCGGCCGGAACGCGGGACATCGACTCGAGCGTCCCGTCGCCGTTGACGTCGGCCCGGCCGAAGAACCGGATGGCCGAGCTGGCGTTGGTGCCGAGGTTGCCGTAGCCCTTCGAGGGATCGCCGAAGGCGGTCAGCTCGAAGCGGTGGTTGGCGCTGGCCACGAAGTTGAACTTCGCGGCGTAGTTGTCGCGCTTGCGGTCGCCGCGGACAGTCTGGCTGTCGTTCGGCATGAAGTTCTGGTCAAGGTAGGTCGAGGCGGTCGTCGGATCGGCGAGGCGCAGCGGATTGCGCGGGTCGTCGGTCTTCACGATCTCGTCGTTCCAGTTCTTGACCGGGTTGTAGGCGACGAACCAGAAGGCGCGGTCCTTGATGAACGGACCGCCGGCCTGGAGGCCGATGTCCGTCGTCTGGGGCCCGACCTGGTCGTTGATCATGCCGCGGATCAGGGAAGCCATCTTCCCCTGCGAGGCGAGGCTGCGCGGCTCGACGTAGACGCCCACGCGTCCCTTCACGTCGTTGGTGCCGGAGCGGACGATGCCGCTGATCACGCCGCCGAGCGCCTGGCCGTATTCGGCTTCGAACCCGCCGGTCTTCACCTGGACTTCTTCGAGGAAGTCGGAGGTGATGCCCGTGCCCAGGGAGCCGTAGTTCAGCGAGTACGTCCCGACGCCGCCGTAGCCGGAGTCGGTGATGTTCACGCCGTCGATGATGTAGGAGTTCTCGAGGCCGGACGAACCGCCGATCGAGTAGTTGCCCTGGCCCGTGCCGCCGCCGTCGACGACGCCCGGCGCGAAGGCGACCGCGGCGACGAAGTTGCGGCCGATCGGCATGGTGTTGATCGCCTGGTCGGTCTTGAAGCTGCTCAGGACTTCGGAGCGCTTCACGTCGATCAGCGGGGTCACGCTGGTGACCGTCACTTCCTCGGTCTTCCCCGGGTTCAGCTTGACGGGGAGCCGCGTGATCTGCCCGGTCGTGAGGCCGACCTTGCTGAAGAGGACCGGCGAGAAGCCGGCCATCTCGGCCTTGACCTTGTAGATCCCCGGCGGCATGAAGCGGAATTCGAAGTTGCCGTCGACGTCGGTCTGCGTCGAACGTTCGCCCAGCGGGCCTTCGATGACGATGGTCGCGCCCGGAAGCGGCTTGCCTTCGTTGTCCAGAACCTTGCCGGCGAGAGTGCCGGTCGTCGGCTGCTGGGCAAAGACGGCCAGCGAGGCGGCGACGATCATCATCAAGGCGATGACGAGCCACGATCTCCTCATGCTGTCCCTCCTCCTGTGTGGGTGACTGTTGTCGCCAAGCCCGCCGCCACGCCGGAAGGGCCTCCTCCAAACGCGGCGTCCGCCGCCCCCGCGGCGAACGACCGCCCCTTCCGGCGCGCGGCGCGCAGGGCCTACTTCTTCGGTTTCGGCTGCTGCTTCTGCTGCTCCTTCTGCTTCTGCGCCGCTTGGGCCTTCAGGTCCCGCTGCAGCGCGTCGATGACCTGCTTCTCGGATTCGGCGTCCGGCGCGTTCGGCGCGGCGGCGACGTAGGCCTGAAGCTCCGCCAGCGCGTCTTCCCGCTTGTCCTGGTTGAGCAGAGCCTCGGCGAGATACTTGTGCGCGTCCGCGAGGTCGGGCTTGAGCTCGAGCGCCTTGCGGAAGTGCTGTTCCGCCGCGGCCCACTGCTTGGAGCGCATCAACGCGGCGGCGACGTTGAAGTTGAGCACGCCGGCGTCGGCCGGCGAGAGCGGCGCGGAGGCGACGAGCTTGTCGGCGTCGTCGGCGCGGCCGGCGGCGCTGTAGGCGTCGGCCAGCTGGACGATGATCGCCGGGTCGCTCGGCGTCAGCTTGTAGGCTTCCTCGAGCAGCGGCAGCGCCTCGGCGTCCTTCTTCTGCTCCCGCAGCGCCAGCGCCAGATTCAGCAGCAGCGGCGAGCGCTGCGCCGGCTCGGTCGCCAGCGGCAGCCGCTCCTGCATCGTCGCCGCCGCCTCGGGGAACTGCTTCCGCCCGATGTAGAACGACGCGAGAAGGTCCATCGCGCTGTCGAACTTCGGGTTGAGCTGGATCGCTTCCTTGAGCGGGGCCTCGACCTCGTCGGCGCGGTTGAGCTTGTAGAGGCAGAAGCCGCGCATGTAGAGCATCGTCGCGACGTCGGCCGGCTTGGCCTCGGCCCGCTTGGCGAGCAGCTTGTCCACCTCGCCGAGCCCGGCGTCGAACTGGCCCGCCTGGATCGCCGCGACGGCCGCGCGGAGCTTCTCCTTCAGCTCGCGGTCCTGGACGTCGACGCCGCCGGGGCCGGCCGCCCCGGCCTGGCCGGTCGGCTTCCCCACGAAGAGCCGGAGCTCGACCGTGTTGGCGTCGGACGGGATGGAGACCGGCATGACCGGGTTGTTCGGATCGAGCAGCCCCTCGCGGTCCTCGAGCACCTTGCCGCTGGGAAGGTTGATCTTGCGCCGCTGCTGGTCGCGCATCTTCACCGCGGCCTTGACGATCTGCTTCCCCGGAACATCGACCTCGACGACGTAGTCGCCGGAGGGCGCGAAGACGCAGATGACCTCGCCCTTCTTGTTGGTCGTGTTCTTGTAGACCGAGGAGTTGGGGATCGGCTTCATCCCCTCGCCGGCCTTGAGGATCGTGACCGGGGCGTCCTTGATCGGCTGGCCGTCCTCGAGGGCGACGACCGTGATCGTGATCTTCGGGTTGTTGAGAGCATGCGCCGCGCCGATCGCGGCGCACACGACCACCGCGGCGGCGACGACGAAGGCGACGGCCAACGACCGACGACGGCTCATTTTCACCCCTCTTTCGCCGAGCCCCCAAAGCCCGGCGAAAAGGACAAAACTACTCGATTGCAGCGAAGCAACTTCCGCGCCAGCCGCCCCAAATTCGGCTAGCCCCAAAGATTCCCGCTACTTAACGGTCGAACCGTTTCCCTCGACGGTCGAGTCCGTCTTGTTCGGCGATCCAAGAGTTTGGTTTTCTCCAAGCCCTTGGATTCCGGGATGGATTGAATAGTCCGTCCCCACCGTGATGTCAACCGCCCTTTCGGCGGCGTGCTTGAAAACTCCCTCCGACATCCGGGCCCGGAGGCGGTAGCCGCCGGGGCGCAGCGGCAGGAGCAGCGTGTGCCCGAACTTCCGGCCCACCCGGTGCTCCTTCTGCTCGTCGGTCAGGGAGAACTCCACGGTGTCGTAGGCCTCGGCCGCGCGCCGGCCGTCCACGGCGATCGCCTCGACGTAGAAGGAGACCTGCGCGTTCCACTTCCCCTCGTCCCGCGTGACCGAAACGTCGTCGAGCGGCGCCTGGACGATGACCGGCACGGCGATCCCGCCCTCCGCGACGCGCGGCTTCCCCACGCCGATCTCGAGCGGCAGCGCCTGCGGCAGGCCGCGCAGCGGATCGAAGCGGTCGGGGAACGTGGCCTCGACCCCCTTGCGGGCGATCTTGACCTTGATCTTCGGCGCCCCGACGATCGACGGATCGCGGCGGAACCCGACCGTGTAGAGCCCCTCGACGGCGGAGGCCGCCGCGGGAAGGGACCTCTCGATCATCGGCCCGTGCAGCCCGCGCCCGCCCGTGCGGTAGGAGATCGTGTCCAGGGCGGAACGCGTCTCGTCGAACGCCGCGGTGTAAGGATCGTTGTTCCGCCGCTCGTTCATCTGGGACTGCAGATCGACGTCGGAGCCCGCGGCGCGGCGGCCGGAGGCGCGGGTGTCGAAGGTGAAGAACGTGACGTCGGCCGCGGCGGCGACGCGCGTCATCTCCATCACCTCGCCCTGCACGCGCGACTCGAACAGGCGGCGCGCCGTGCCGTAGTTGATCGCGTCCGTGCCGAAGGCGCCGAGGATCGCCTGGCTCGCCAGATCGCCCGGATCGAGGAGCAGACCGTCGCTGAACAGCAGCACCGCCTTGCGCCCCGGGATCGCCGCGACCGCGCCGACGAAGCTCCGCAGCGCCGCGATCGTCTGCCGCGAGCGCGTCTCCCAGTCGTAGACCACCGGCTGCGCCGCCATCTGCGCGCAGCTCAAGGTGTCGTAGGCGTTGTCGCACGTGTGCAGGCTGTCCATCAGCCCCTTGACGTCGGCGAGGAAGTCGTGGAACTCGCCGGGGGGCATGAAGCCCGGATCCTGCAGCAGCTGCAGCAGCGGCGCCTTGTCCGCGGTGAAGTTGACGAGCGTCTTGACGCCGTCCTTCGAGAGCGCGGCGACGGCGACGCTGTCCTCGGGCCGCATCTTCGTCTCGACCCAGTTCCGCGCCGCGGCGACGTTCCGCGCGCGGTCCTGCGTGCGGGTGTTGAAGCCGTCGAAGAGCAGCACGATCCGCCGCACCGGCTTCGGCGCCGGAATGCGGACCGTCCCTTCGTCCTCCGCGACCCGCTGCCCCGCCGCGGTGACGAGCGGCGCGGCGTGCGGCAGGACGCGCACCGCGAGGTCGCGCGTGGCGAACGGCTCGAGGTAGGCGATCTCCCGCGTCTTCCCTTCCTCGCGGATCTCGATCTCCTCCGGCTTGAGGTCCTTCACCGGCGCCCCGTCCTTGTCGGTGACGAGGAGCTGGATCTCGCCGATCCGCACGACGATCTCCGCCTTGAAGTCCTTCTCCCGGCCGGGAGGAGGCGTCGTCGGCGGCGCGTCGGCGGCGAACGCCGCCGCGGCGGCGATCAGGGAAGCCGCGAGGACCGGGCCCGAAAGAGCGCAGCGCTTCATGGGGCGATTCTAAGCAGAAACCGGACGATTTTGGCGGGCCTTATCGCCCGGCATTTCAACTTCGTCGGTCGGGGCGAATCGCCTCACCGCGCCATCAGGCGCGCGGCGGCCCGCAGCAGGATCTCCAGGCCGATCGGCGGAACGTCGTCGTCCACCAGGAAGCGCGGCGAATGATGCGGCGCGTCGGTCCCCCGCCGCGGATCGCTCATGCCGAGCAGCATCAGCGCCGCGGGGCGGGCGTCGGCGATGAACGAGAAGTCCTCCGCGACCATCGTCATCGGCCCGGGGGCGACCGCCTCCGCGCCGAGCGCCGTCCGCGCGGCGCCGGCCAGCGCCTCCGCGACGCGAGCGTCGTTGACCGTCGCCAAGTAGCCCTCGGAGACGAAGACGTCGGCCTGCGCGCCGTGCGCCGCGGCGACCGCGGCGGCGAGCTCGTGGACGCGCCGGATCAGCGTCGTCCGCGTCTCCTGGTCCGCCGCACGCAGCGTGCCGCGCAGCAGCGCCTTGCCGGGAAGGATGTTGTGCGTGTCCCCCGCGGCGAGGTGGCCGATCGAGAGCACGGCCGGCTTGAGCGGATCGACGTCGCGCGAAACGACGGTGTGGAGCGCCGCGACGAGCTGCGCCGCGGCGAGGACGAGATCGTGCGCGAGGTGCGGCGCCGCGGCGTGCCCGCCGCGCGCCGTCAGCGTCACCTGGAATTCGTTGGAGGAGGCGGTCGTCGGCCCGGCGGGGACGATCGCCCGCCCGCGATCGAGGAAGCTCCACACGTGCATCGCCAGCGCGAAGTCGACCCCCATCTCGTCGAGGAGGCCGGTTTCGACGACCCGCTTGCCGCCGGCGCCGTGTTCCTCGCCGGGCTGGAAGAGCAGGACGATCCGCCCGGGCAGCCGCTCGCCGCCCAAGCGCGCCAGCGCGTGCGCGGCGCCGAGCGCGGCCGCGACGTGCGCGTCGTGGCCGCAGGCGTGCATCCGTCCCGGATGGGCGGAGCGGAGATCCCGCCCGTCCACTTCGTCGAGCGGCAGCCCGTCCATGTCGGCGCGCAGCAGCACGGTCGGCCCCGGTCCGGCGCCCGGCAGTTCGACGGCGATCCCGGTCCCGACGATCCCGACCCGCGGGGCGAGCGCGAGACCGCGCAGCGTCCGCTCGACGTAGGCCGCCGTCTCGCGCTCCTCGAACGCCAGTTCGGGGATGCGGTGCAGCGCGCGGCGGTGCTCGACGACGAGCGGCGCCACGGCGCGCGCCGCCGCGGCGAGACGTCCTTCGAGCGTCGAGAGCTGGTTGTTGGCTTCGTTCACGGGAGTCTCCCCCTCGGTCGCGCCGCCATTGTAGCCGCGGCGGACGAAGGCGGAGGGCGCGCGGGCGGCGGAACGCGGCCGAAGGCGGAGAGGGCGCGGCGGCGGTACGCGGCCGAAGGCGGAGGGGGCGCGGCGGCGGAACGCGGCCGCGGACCGGCGCTAGCGCTCCGGAATCAGGCAGGCGAGGCCGTGGACGAACCGGTCCCGGCGGGCGCGGGCGACGGCCGCCCCGCGACGCTCGTTCTCGCGGCGGCCGAGATCCTCGATCGCGGCGAGGCTCTGCCGCACCGCCGCCTCGAGCGCCCGGTCGGGGGCGTGGTCCGCGGCGAGCGCCTCCCAGAGCTTGTCGATCGCCCCGCGGGAAAGGCCGCCGGTGGCCGGGTCTTCCTGCAGGCCGGCCTTGACGACGGCCGCCGCCCAGCGGCCGCTCCACGCCTCGGCGGCGGGAGTCGTCCGCTCCAGCGCCGCGGCCCACGCGCGGGCGGCGCGCCCGGAGGCTTCCTCGTCGTCGAACAGCGGCTCGAGGCAGCGCCCCGGGCCGCGCGGCGCGCGGCGCGCGGCGCGGTCCTCGTCGGGCCAGGCCGGGGCCGCCGCGGCGGCCGACGGCGCGGGGGGCGGCGCCGCGCTCGGAACGACGGCCACGGAGGGCGGCTCGATCCGCAGTTCCCCCTTGGTCGCGCTGCGCACCGTCGTCGGCGCGAACGAGACGACCAGCCGCTGCCCGAGCTTCACCGCGCCGCCGTCCACGACGAAGTCGAGGACGAGCGGGGAGCTGCCCGAGGCGCGGCGCAGCCTCCTGCCGTTCGCGTCGGCGAGCCAGAGGCCGGCGATCCCCGGACCGGTCCACGCGGCGCGGACGACCCACGTCCCCGGATGGTCGGGGACGAACGGCACGCGCACGACGCCCGCGGCGCCGGCCGGCGACTCGAAGGAGAAGACCCCGCCGCCCGAGACGGCGGGGGGTTCGTCCGCCCCCGCGGCGAAGGCGGCGGGCGCCGCGGCGAGGGCGAGCAGGGCGGCGGCGAGAAACGCGCGGGAGCGGCGCACGGTCAGGAGGGATCGACCGCGCGCATCGAGACCGCGAACGACTCCTTCTCGACGCGCGGCTTGTCGAGACGGCGGCCGTTCTCGACGGTGGTGGTCTTGCGCAGCACCAGCGTCTTCCCCGCCGCGCGGCGCGTCGCGCCGAGGTCGACGTCCCGCCGGACGAACGTCCGCGCGGATTCCGGCGTGTCCTGGTCGCGGCGGGTGTCGGTCTCCCACCAGCCTTCCCAGACGCGGCGCGGGTTCCCCGGATCGGCGAACGTGTAGACCTCGGCGACCCGCTCGACGCGGTTCGCGGAGAGCGACGTGTCCCAGGTCAGGAGCAGGTCGGACCGGCCGTCGCCGTCGAAGTCCACGACCGCCAGCTCGCCGTCGTGGGCCGGGCGTCCGGTCTCGGCCATCACGTGCCGGACCCAGAGGAGCGGCCCGCGCTCCGCGCCGGCGCCCGCCAAGGCGACGCCGTAGATGACCTCGCTCCCCTTCGCCGGATCCGACTCGCCGGTCAGGGCGTTGACGCTGTAGAGAAACTCCTGCGTCCCGTCGCCGTTGAGATCGGCCTTCGCCACGACGACGTTCAGTTGCGCCTCGCGCGGAACGTCGCGGGGATCGTCCGGCAGGCGCGGCGTCTTGGCCGCGGAGGCGGCCATCAGGGCCGAAAGCAGCGTGGTCAGGCCCAGAGCCGCCACAATTCCGCGCATGGGATTCATGGTGTCGCCAATATAACCTGCCCGGTTTCGCGGCGTGACCCGCGTCCAAGCGGAAAAACGTCAAGTTGGAGCCCCGGTCGGGCGACCGCGGCCGAGGCAAAGAATCGCTCCCGCCCGCCGAACGCGCAACGGCCGCCGACGGGGGCGGCCGTCCGGCCGAGAGCGCCCGCGGCCGCCGCCGGGGCGGCCGTCCGGACGCGAGCGCCAGCGGCCGCCGCCGGGCGGCCGTCGCGCCGCTACGGCCGCGCCGGGACGGTCGAGACCGACGTCTCGAGCCGCAGGTAGGCCGGAACGTCGGTCGTCATCACCAGGCGCCCGTTCCGCGGCGCGTCGGGCGGCGGACCGGAGCAGGTCAGCTGCACGACCTGCAGCGAGGCGGCGGCCGTCGAAAGGACGGAGGCCGAGCAGCCGGCCATCTCCCCCTCGAGCCGGGCCTCGAGCAGCCGGAAGGGGCGGCCGGCGGTGTTCTGGACGGTCACGTTGGCCCGCGTCTCGGCGCCGCCCGGCGGCCGCGGCAGCGCCACCGACTGGGGGCTCGCCCAGAGAAGCGGCCGCACGGCGCCGAAGACGTCCACCGCGAGGAGCGGCCGCTGCGGGTGGTTCGTCTTCGCCTGCAGCTTGGCCTGGATCCGCCGCGCGGTCGCCGTGGTCTTGAGCGACACCACGATCCGCGCCTCGGAGCGGTCCGGACCGGCCGGAGCGGGCGCGACGGCGATCGCCGAGTCGTCGATCGACAGGTCCGAGAGTTCGAGCGGCGCGCCGTCGGCGCGGCGCACGACGAGCTCCACCGGGGCGGCCGACTCGTTCTGGGCGACGAAGAAGGAGACGCTCGGCGGCGTCGCGACGAGCGGGTTCGCGACCACGAACGACACCGAGAGCGCGAGCGACGGACGCTCCGGATCGTTCGTCGAAACGGTGATGCCCTTCCGCACGCCGCCGAAGAGGCCGTGCGTGCCGACCGTGGCCTGGATCTTCCCCCGCCCGCCGGGCGGGACGACCGCGTCGTACGCGGTCACGGTGCAGCCTCAGCCGGGTTGCGCGGAGAGGATCCGCAGGTCGGCGTTCCCCGCGTTCTCGAACGAGAAGACGGCGACGGCGCTTTCCCCCTCCACGACGCGTCCCAGATCGACGTTCGGCGAAGCCAGGACCAAGACCGGGCGCGGCGGCGGCGGCGCGGCGGCGCCGTCGGACGGCGCGCCGGCGAGCGCAAGCGCGGCAAGCAGCAGTGCGGCCGAAGACACGATGCTCCCCTTTCCTCGAACGACGCGATTATGCCAAACGTGAGGCGCGGGGTCAGGGACGGGCGGGGGCGACGAGCACGCGGATGAACGCCTCGAGCAGCGAGGGGTCGAACTGCCCCGCCATGTTCTGCGTCATCCGCCACAGCGCCTGGTACCCCGAGAGGGCCGAGCGGTTCTTTCCGGAGGAGGTCAGCGCGTCGAAGATGTCCACGATCGCCACGAGGCGCGCCGCGAAGGGGATCTCGTCCCGCCGCTGCCCGTCGGGGAATCCGGAGCCGTCGCAACGCTCGTGGTGCCGCAGCACGACGTCGCACGACACCGGGTCGTCGAAGTCGGCGCGGCGCAGGATCTCGACCCCGCGCGCCGGATGGCGCAGGACGTCGGCCCATTCCTGGTCGGACATCCCGCCGGTGCGGTGCAGCAGGTCGAGCGGCGTCGAGCCGCGGCCGACGTCGTGGAGCATCGCGGCGCGGGCGACCATCGACATCCGGTCCATGTCCCCCCACCCGACCGCGCGGGCCAGTTCCGCGGCGTAGAGGCCGCAGCGGACGGCGTGGTTGTAGGCGTCCATGTCCTCGGCCAGCAGCTTGAGGAGCTGCCCGAACGACTCCTGCTCGGTCAGCAGGAAGCGCGCGGCCGACTCCGCGACGCTGCGCACCCGCTCCCCGAGTCCCGGCGCGCCGAGGTCGGACAGGGCGAGTTCGATCACGCTGCGCGAGACGCCGAGCAGCGCCCCGGCCCGCGTGCGGACCGGCAGCGTGTCGTCGATCAGGATGTCGTCGAGTTCGAGCTCCAGGCGCGACGGCGGCGGGACTTCGCGCGGAACGCCCTCCGGCTCCGGCACGCCGTCGAGCGGGCGGCCGCGCGCCCGGCAGTAGGCGAAGACGGCCGGCGCCTGCTCCGACGGGACCAAGATCTCGCGGACGCCGTTGTCCAGCAGCCGCCGCTGCACGTCGGCCGTGAACTCGAGCGCCGCGTCGCGGTAGAGAACCGGATCCGAGCCGCCGTACCGCAGGAACAGATCGAACCCGAGCACCGTCGCCGGCTCGAGGCTGTCCAGCGGAACCGAGAAGAACGCGCGCGGGGGCGCGGCGAGGCCGAGGCTCATGGCGAGGGCTCCGGCGCCGGAACCGTTCCGGCGGGCTCGCCCCCCATATCGGCCGCGACGCCGAATCCTTAAGAAAAGGGCCGCCCCGGCGGGCGGCCCGAATGATCCGCGGCACTGACGCAGCCGCCTTCGATCGGTCCGCCGGTCGCCGCCTGGGACGGTCGCCGGGAACCCCTCCTCCACAAGCGCTGGAAGATACCGCAGTTCGCGGCCGATGAAACCGTTTACCGCGCGCGACGGTCGCGTCAGCCGCCGATCGTGCGGCGCCGTACCCCTCGCGGCGGACGAAAAGGCGGGAACGACCGCCGAGCTTCGGGCGTTCCCTTGAAGTGGTGTTTCACGTCTCCAACCCGGAGGTGCCCGTGAAGCTCGCCCTGTTCGCCTTCGCCGCTCTGGTCCCGTTCGCCGACGCCGCGGCCCCCCAAGAGGCCCCGCCGACGGCGCCGCCCCCCGAGCCGGCGGCGTCCGCGCCGCCCGCCCCTCAGGCGACGACGTCCCGCGACGCGGCCGTCTCCTGCCCGTTCGCGGGCCGCTGGAAGCTCAACGAGGAGCTGAGCGACGACCCGTCCGCCGCGTTGCGCGAACTCGCCCAGCAGGGCGGCCAAGGGCCCGGACAGGGCCGCGGCGGCCGCGGCGGCGGGCGCGGGCGGGGCGGCCGCGGCGGAGGCGGCGGCATGGGCGGAGGGATGGGAGAGCCCGGCGGCATGGGCGGCGGCATGAGGGGCGGCGGGGGCGAACCCGGCGGCATGGGCGGCGGGATGGGCGAACCCGGCGAGATGGGCGGCGGGGGCGAGTCCGGCGACGACATGGGCGCCCCGCCCGACGACGCCCCCGGCGGCATGGGCCAGGCGCCGCCGGACGAGGACGAGGCGGTGACGACCGACGGCGCGACGACCGAAGTCGGGAACGGCGACCGGCGCGGCGGACGTCCCCCGCGCGGAGGCCGCGGTCCGCGCGGCGGCGGCGCGATGGACCTGCTGCGCCGCCCGCCGAAGACGCTGGCGATCGCGCAGAACGGCGCGGCGATCGAGATCGTCGAGGACGGGCGGCCGCCGCGGCGCTGGATCCCCGACGGCGAGCCCCACCCGGACGAGCGGCTCGGCTCGGGCGTGGCCACCAAGGCCCGTTGGATCGACGCCTCGCTCGCCGGCGAAGCGGAGATCTCCTCGAGCCTCTCGGTCAAGCAGACGTTCGCGCCGGCGCCCGAGCGGGACGGCGCGCGGCGGCTCTACGTCACCACGCGCGTCAAGCTCGCCCGCGCGGGGAAGTCGGTGCTTGTGCGGCGCGTCTACGACGCGGCGCCGTGACCGCGCGGCGTTCCGCGCGAGTTGACCGAACGCGCGCGGGCCGCCTACGATGCGCGGACTTGGAGCCGCGGGAGAGGTGGCCGAGCGGCCGAAGGCGCCCGTCTTGAAAACGGGAGCGGGGTCAAACCCGCCGTGGGTTCGAATCCCACCCTCTCCGCCAGGCGCGCCCTCAGTCGAAGAGGGCGCGCAGCCGCGCCTCGAAGGCCGCCGCCTCCTCGCCCCCTTCGCCCGGCGCCCACGGGGCGGCGTCGGCGCCGACCGGCGGCACGTACGGCCCCGGCTTGCACTCGAAGAAGACGCTGCCCGGCTCGAGCGCGACGAGGGAATGGAAGAGCCCCGGCGCGATGTCCACGCCGATCGTCGGCCCTTGCGGCGACAGCGCGGCCGTTTCGACGACCGCGCCGTCCTCGTCGAAGAAGACGATTCCGATCCGCCCCGCGACGCCGATCATCGTCTCCGCCTTCGGCGGCTCGGCGTGGCGATGCGGCCGGATGTACGTCCCCGGCTCGAGCGCGTTGAGCAGGCGGTGGACCGGATCGGCCATGTCGTGCAGGTTGAGGTTCTTGCGGCGCCGCGGCGCCGCGGCCGCTTCGGCGGACAGACCGCGGAGCCCCTCCGCGGTCACGTAGCGGGCGATCGTCATTTCGCTGTCTCCGGACCGCGCGGCCTCGA
>JAJFTU010000336.1 GCA_021372775.1 bacterium
AGCACAGTGGCCGTCTCGGGGTTGCGGACGTCGGCGCGCGACGAACTGAGGTCGCTCACCGCGCGCTGCACCTCGAGCTGGCGGCTCTCGAAGAGGCGCTGGAGCGCGTAGACCTGGGCCACGTCCTTCACCGTGTCGTAGTTCATGTGCGAGAGGGCGCCGGCGGCGGCCGCGGAGTCCCAAGCGGCGCTGCGCGGGGCGAAGCGGGAGTCGCGGCAGGAGAACCCCTCGCTCGGCAGCGGCGGCGCGGGCTGCCGGCCGTGCGCGGCCTGGAGCGTCTGTTCGAGGAACAGGCCGATCTTCCGCAGATCGTCGAGCATCCCCTTCACGTTCGCGTCGGCCTCGGCGAGCGTGGCGCGGTTCTGCGTCAGCTCGGCGCGGAATCCGGCGATCGCCCGCGCGGCGAGCTCGTCGTCGCGGCGCGTCTCGCGGCACTGCTCCACGCCGGAGGCGAGGACGATGCCGATGATGATCGTGAGGATGTGGACGCAGAACGTGCGGAACGAGCGGATCGCTTCGTGGGGCGCGTGGACTTCCATCGAGTTCCTCGGCGTCGCGCGGTCGGTCGCGCGGAGCCGTGGATTCTACGCGGATCGCCCGCGGCGCGCCGACGCGCGCGGCGCCGAGCCCCTGGCAGGCGTCGACTTAGGCCGACCATGGCATACCGAAGTCCCGCCCCTCGCTCGGGTCGCAGTGAACCATAGCGCCATACCAGTGATGCGGAGTGATACACTCCGCGCGTCGGTCAGATTCGGGTGGGGCTTCGTTTTGAGGGGGGCACGATGGGCCTGTTCCTGTTGAAGAGGGAACGTCGGCCCGCCTCGTTTCGACGTCTCCTAGTCAGGAATCGCGATGTACACCGGCGTCATCGGACTCGGCGTCGGGACGGGGTCCTGAGCCCTAGGAGGCTCGAGCGTGGACTCGAAGTCCCGCGGACGAGGCGGCGCCGAAAGGGGGAGAGATGAGACTGAAGGCTGCAGCTATTCTTGCCGCGTTCCTGCTTGTTGCCGGGTGCACTCCGAGCGCTGTGGACACCGCGGGCGAGAAGATCGAGAAGGAGCGCGCGGAGAAGATCGCAAAGGCGGAGGCCAGACTCAAGGCGAACGGCGCCAAGGCCGCGGCCGATCGCAAGGCCGCGATACCTAACGCAGCTGCCCGCGCAAAGCTGCTTGCAGGGCTTAAGGCCGAACGTGACGATTTCCAGAAGATCACGTTCTACACCGATCCTGTGATTGACGGCACGTACGATTCGCGCATCTACCTCTATATTGGGGAAGATCAGAACAAGCGCAGCTATTCGCTGCGGATGGTTGTTCGGTATCACGGAGAGAGTTGGGTGTTCTGGGACCGAGCTCTCTTCAATGTCGGCGGCGACGTTGTCGAGGTGAAGCCGCGGACGGTCAAGCGCGACAGCTCGACGTCGGTTTGGGAACAAGCCGACTTCGTCGTCGCGACGGGCGCGGTCGGCGAGGACCGGCTCCAGTTCAGCGAAGAAGGCGCTGCCATCTTCGCAAAGCTGATGCAGGCCAGTGGTCCCGTGACGATGCGTTTTGCCGGTGAACATACGAAGGACCGGACGATCCCGGCCGATGAGCTGCGCCGTTTCAAGGATGTCGGACGACGCTACATGGCTCTGTTCGGCTTGAAATAGCGCCGCGCGTCAATCGCTATCGAGTTGAGGACGGAGCGCGGAAGACTCCGCACCCGCTGTCGGCTGCCTGTGATCGGCGTGCGTGGGACGCAGAGCACAGTCGCGTGCGGAGTCTTCAGGCGCGTCGGCGCTCGCGCTACTTGTCGGACGCGCCGAGGCGGCGGACGCGGCGCTCGAGCGAGGCGAGGCGCGAGGCGAGGCGCGCCGTCCAGAGCGCGACGAGGGCGAAGCCGGCGAAGAAGGCCCAGAAGAGGTAGTCCATCAGCGGTTCTCCTCGCCGGCGCGCCGCGCGGGGCGCCGCGGGGGACGCGGTCCGCGCGTCACCGGATCTCCTCGGCGAGGGCGTCCTCGCGCTCGCGGTCCTGGCGGCGCTCCAGCGCCGCGACCTCGTCGGCCAGCCGCGCCTCGCGCCAGGCGAGGCCGAAGAGCGCGGCGTGGAGCAGCGTCGTCCCGAGCATCCCGAGCGCGAACGCCGCCCCCATGCCGGGGGCGAGCCCGCCGCCCTTGGGGCCGAAGACCATCGGGTGGGCGCCGCGCCACCAGTTCACGGAAAAGTAGACGATCGGCAGGTCGAGCAGGCCGACGATCGAGACGACCGCGGCGAGGCGCGCCCCCTGCTCGGGATCGGCGGCGACGCGCCGCACGAGCAGCGCGCCGAGGTAGATCAGCCAGGCGATGAGCGAGGTCGTGAGGCGCGGCTCCCACGTCCACCACGCGCCCCACGCCGGGCGCGCCCAGATCGGCCCGGTGACGAGGACGATCGTCGCGAAGAGCAGCCCGGTGCCGACGGCGGCGCGGTTGACGGCGTCCGACGCGGCGCGGCGCGTGGCGAGGTACGCGGCGCCGGCGACGGCCGCGGCGAAGAAGGCGAGGGCGGCGTTCGTCGCCGAGGGAACGTGGAAGTAGAAGATCCGCTGCACGTCCCCCATCGTCCTCTCGGTGGGGGCGAGGACGAGCGCGCCGAACAGGACCAGCCCGGCGCCCGCGACAACGGCGGCGCCGTAGGCCCAAGGGGCGAGCCGCGCTCTTCGTGTGGTCATCGGTTCGTCGCTCCTCGCGTCGCTACGCTAATCCACGATCACCGATTCGAACAAGATCGCGCCGGCCGCGCCGTAGACGGCCGTCGCGCCGAGGGCGACCTCGGGCCACGGCGCGGCGCCGGCCAGCCCCTGTCCGGCGAGGACCGCGCCGCTCGCCGCGACGCCGGCGATCAGCAGCGGCGCGGCGGCGGGGAGGACGAGGATCGCCAAGAGCGCCTCGCCGCGGCCGAGGCGCGCGACGACGGCGCCGAGCAGCGTGCCGAGCGCGGCGAGGCCGGCGGTGCAGAGGGCGAGCACCGCGGCGAGCTGCGGGGCGCGGCCGCCGGAGAGGTCGAGCGAGAAGAGGGCGGCGGCGAGCGGCACGAGCAGCAGCTCGAGCGCGGCGCCGAGCAGGAAGCCGAAGAGCCACTTCGCGGCGAAGAGGAGCGAGCGGTCGATCGGCGCGAGGAGCAGGCCGTTCCAGCGCTCCTCCTCGCGGTCGGCGATCAGCGCGCGCGCCTGGCCGACGAGCGTGGCGAAGGCGACGGCGATCCAGACGATGCCGGGGGCGACGCGCCGCCGGTCGTCGGGGCCCATCTCCGGCAGGTTGAAGGCGAAGCCGGCGACGAGCAGCACGACCAGCGCGAAGAGGAGCATCGGCGCCAGCGCCTCGCCGGTGCGCGCCTCGCGCCGCAGGTCGGCCCCGAGCACCGCGCGGAACTGCGCGAACCCGCTCATCGCCCCTCCCGCGCCGGGACGAGGACGTTGCGGCATGGCGCGAACCCGCTCATCGCGCCTCCCGCGCCGGGACGAGGACGTTGCGGCATGGAGCGAACCCGCTCATCGCGGCCCTCCCGCGCGCGCGGCCGCGGCGCCGAGCCAGTCCTCCGGCGCGCGCGAAGCGGCGGGGCCGTCGGCGACGACGCGGCCGGCGCGCAGGGCGACGACCCGCCCCGCGTGGGACAGCGCCGCCTCGGGGTGATGGCTGACGTGGAGGACCGTCGTCCCCGCGACGCGGCGCGCGTCGAGCGCCGCGAAGAGGCGCGCCCGTCCGTCGGCGTCGAGCCCCGCGTCCGGCTCGTCGAACAGCAGCAGCCGCGGCTCGTGGACGAACGCCCTGGCGAGGGCGAGCCGCTGCATCATCCCGCGCGAGAAGCCGCGCACCTGCCGGTCCGCGGCCCGCGCCAGGCCGACCGTCTCCAGCCAGCGCTCCGCCCGCGCGTCCGCCTCGTCGGCGGAGACGCCGTAGAGCCGCGCGTAGAAGACGAGGTTCTCCTTGGCCGTGAGGTAGTCGTGCAGGAACGTCTTGTGCCCGAGGTAGCCGACGAGCGCCCGCTCGGCGCCGCGCCCGGCGCGCGTCCCGCCGATCTCGACCGCGCCGGAGCTGGGGCGGGCGAGGCCGGCGGCGATCTTCAGCAGCGTGGACTTGCCCGCGCCGTTCGCGCCGAGCAGCAGCAGCGACTCGCCCGCCGCGACGTCGAGCGTCACGTCGTCGAGCGCGACGACGGCGCCGAAGCGGCGCGAGACCCGCGCGAAGCGCAGCGGCAACCCCGCGGGCGCGGTCATTTCCGGCGCGCGTCCCGCGCCGCGTCCCGCCGCAGGAGCGGCCACAGCACGAAGGCCGCCGCCGCCGCGAGCAGAAAGGCGATCGTCGCCAAGAGGGGAAGCATCGTCGTTCCTCAACGCGCCGCGCCCGGCGCGGGCTCCTCCGCGGCGGCGGGCGCCTCGGCGCGCCGCGGCGGCCAGGTCGCCAGCAGCGTGCCGACGAGGAGCAGCGCGCCCCCCGCCCAGATCCAGTTGATCATGGGATGGACGATCAGTTCCACCGCCGCCTGGCCGTCCGCGAAGTCCACGGCCAGCGGCACGACGTAGAGGTCCTCGCCGATCCGCGCGAGGCCGGCGAGCGAACGCGGCGCGCCGGTGGCGAGGATCGCGACCTCGGTGGACGGCTGCCGCGCCTCGGGCGCGCGCCCTTTGCCGTACTGCCGCATCTCCGCGCCGAGGCGGGTCGGCGCGCCGCCGCCGGGGCGGACGACCGAGAGCACGATCCGCGCGCCGTCGTAGGTCGGGCCGTCCACGACGTCGAAGCGCTCGTAGGTGGCGCGGTAGCCGTCGATCTCCAGCGTCTGGCCGGGGCGGACCGCGCCGAACTTGGCGTCCTTCTTGTAGACGGTCGAGGCGGCGGCGCCGATCACCATCAGCGCCAGCGCGAAGTGGGAGACGAGCCCGCCGATTCGCGCCCGGCGCGCGGCGAGGAACGAGCCGAGCGAGCGGCCGCGGTCGCCGGGCTCGGCCTGCGCGCGGGAGCGGACGATCCCCGCGAACTCGGCGACGGCGGCGCCGGCGACGAAGCCCGCGGCGGCGAAGAAGAGGACCGACCACGGCTCGCGCGCCCCGCCGAGCAGCGGGACGATCGCCGCGACCGCGGCGACGGCGAGCGGCGCGAGGGCGCGGCGGACGATCTTCCGCGGGTCGTCGCCGCGCCACGAGACGAGCGGCGCGAGGCCGGTCAGCGCGACGACGAGCAGGAACCAGGGCCGCGTCGCCTCGGTGAACTGCGGCGGCTCGAAGGTGATCTGCCTTCCGACGAAGAGCTGCGAGAAGACCGGGTACATCGTCAGCGCGAAGACGATCGCCGCGAGGCCGGCGAAGACGACGTCCGCGAGGGCGAACGCCGCCTCGCGCGAGACGGCCGACTCGATCCGCGCCGCCCTGAGCCCGCGGCGCCGCGCGACGAGCAGGGCCGCCGTCGCGAGAAGCGCCGCGGCGATGAAGCCGAGGAACCAGTTCCCGATCGACGACTTGGAGAAGGCGTGGACCGACTGGATGATCCCGGAGCGGGTGAGGAAGGTGCCGTAGACCGAGAGCAGGAAGGTCGCGGCGGCGAGGATCATGTTCGTCGCCCGCAGCGCGCCGCGCTTCCGCTCCGCCGCGATCGAGTGGACCAGCGCGGCCAGCGTCAGCCAGGGCATCAGGCTGGCGTTCTCGACCGGATCCCAGGCCCAGAAGCCGCCCCAGCCGAGCTCGATGTAGGCCCAGTAGCCGCCGAGCCAGATCCCGAGGGAGAGCGCCGCGAAGGAGGCGAGCGCCCAGCG
>JAJFTU010000337.1 GCA_021372775.1 bacterium
CCCGCGGTCCGCGTAGATTTCAAGCCGTCCCCAAGGAGGCCGCGATGAACGTCTTCGTCACCGGCGCCGCCGGCTTCGTCGGATCGGCCGTGGCCGCCGCCTTCGCCCGCGCCGGCCACGACGTCCGCGGCCTGACGCGCAACCCGGCCAAGCGGGCGTTCCTCGCCGCGATGGAGGTCGAAGCGGTCGTCGGCTCGATGCAGTCGCCGGCGAGCTACCGCGACGTCGCGGCCCGCTGCGAGGTGCTCGTCCACGCGGCGATCGAGTACGGCCCCGAGTCGTGGAGCCTCGACCGGAAGACGATCGAGACGCTGCTCGGCACGGCCCGCCCCGGCGCGCCGCGCTTGGTCGTCTACACCAGCGGCGTCTGGGTCCACGGCGAGTCGCGCGGCCGGACGATGGACGAGACGACGCCGATCGCCCCCCCGCCCTTCGTCGCGCGGCGCGCCGAGCACGAGGCGCTGGTCCGCGGCGCCGACGACGGCCGCGGCCTGCGCACGCTGGTCGTCCGCCCCGGGTGCGTCTACGGCGGCGCCGGCGGGCTCACCGCGGCCTGGTTCGACGGCGCGCTCAAGGGAGGCGCGGCGCGGATCGTCGGCCACGGCGAGAACCACTGGGCGATGGTCCACCGGGACGACCTCGCGCGGGTCTACGTCCTCGCCGCCGAATCGTGGCTCGGCGGGGAGACGATCGACGTCGTGGACGGCGCCGAGACGACGGTGCTCGACTGCGCCCGCGCGGCGAGCGAGGCGGTCGGCGCCGGCGGCCGGACCGTCGCGACCGATCTCGACGAGGCGCTCCGCGCGATGGGCCCGATCGCCGAGTGCCTCGCGCTGGACCAGCGGATCGACGGCTCGAAGGTCCGCGGCCTGCTCGGCTGGACGCCGCGCCACCGCGGCTTCGCCGCCGGCGCGGTCCGCTACGCCCGCTCCTTCCGCGCCGCGCCCTGACGTCGTCCGCCGGGCCGAGCGGGCCGCCGCTCCGATCCCGCCGCGCGCCGCCGCGGCCTTCGCGGGAGGCCGCGCTACGGACGCGGCACGGCGCGCCGCGCAAGGCGCCTGCGCGTCTTCCGGTAGTGGCGCGGGTCGTCGGGATCGACGCGGATCACGCTGATCGATCCGTCCACCTCGAGCATCGCCAAGGCGACCTGTTGCGGGTCGGCGACCTCGTGCTCCCGCAGCGCGGCCAGCAGCTCGTCGCGCGTCAGGTGCTCGCGGGCGAGGTTGGCGACGAGGATCTCGCCGTGCGAGATCAGCGGCAGCGGAATCCCCTCCACGAACCGCTGCACGCGCCACGAGCGCTGGCGCAGGACCGCGACGCCGGCGTTGAGCAGCAGCAGCGTCGCCGCGGCCGCCGCGCCGCCGGTGACGCTCGTGTCCGGTCCGGTCATCGCGTTCTGCACGGCGTTGCTGATCAGCAGCAGCACGACGAGGTCGAACGGCGTCAGCTGTCCGATCTCGCGCTTGCCGGCGAGGCGGATGCCGACGAGAAGCAGCACGTAGACGATCGCCGCGCGGAGGGCGATCCCGAGCAAGGCCGAGGGGTCCCACATGAACATGCGTCCGGTCTCCCGCGCCCGACGCGCGGGCGCGCGCCGATCGTAGCGCGGCGCGGGGACGCGCGGCGACGGAACCGAACCGTCGAACCGCGCCCGACGTCCGCGCGGCGCGTCGCCCGCCGTCGTCGGCGCGCGGGTTCGCTCGGCCGCGACGCGGCGCGCCGTCTCCGCGCTACAATCCGCGCGGGGGATTCCGCCATGCACCGTGGACCGCTGACCGCCGCGCTCGTCTCGCTCTCGCTCTTCCTCGCCTTCGGCGACGCTCCGTCCTACGCGGAGGCCGGGCTGCGCGCGCGCCGCGCCGCGGCGACGAAGTCGGTCAAGGGGGTCAAGCGCGACCATCGCGGGCGGATCAAGCGCAGTTCGCGCGCCAAGCACGATTTCCAGAAAGAGCACCCCTGCCCCGCGACCGGCAAGACGAGCGGCCGCTGCCCCGGCTACGTGATCGACCACGTCGAGCCGCTCGCCTGCGGCGGGCCGGACGATCCGTCGAACATGCAGTGGCAGACCGTCGCCGAGGCGAAGGCCAAGGACAAGACCGAGCGCCAGAACTGCGGCGCGCGCTGACCGTCTTCGGCGCCGTCGGGAGCGCCGCCTCGAGAGCGGAACGTCCGCCGCCCGGCGGGGCGACGGCCCGCGCCGACGACGGAGGCCGCCGCGTCCGTCCCCCGCTCTATTTCTTCGCCGGCGCGCGGCGCATCGTCCAGCTCAAGTAGGTCTTGAACGCCTCCGGCTTGTCCGGCGGCGCGATCTCGAACGTCCCGGCGACGACGCCGTCCGCGTCGGGCGCGTACGTGAGCCGGAAGCGCGGCGTCCCGGGAGCGGCTTCGCCGACGAAGACGACGCCTCCTCCTTCGCGCGCCTGCACGGCGTAGCGGATCACGTGCCCCTCGTCGTCGAAGTAGTCGGCCTTGAGCCGCCCGTCGGCGTCGACGTAGACGACCATCAGGTCGTCGTGGCGGAACGCGGCGCGCTCGCCGCCCGCGGGATAGTCGGCGAAGTTCGTGCGCACGACGACGCGCCCTTGGAGTTCCCGCGCGAACGTCGTCCCGCCGACGCCCGCGCCCGGCGCCCCGCTCCCGCCGCCGGTCCACTCGCCGATCAGAAAGTCGAGCGGCGCGAGCGGCGCCGGCGCCGCCCCGCCTCCGATCAGCGCCGCGGCGACCGCCGCCGCGATCAGCTTCGCCTTCATCGTTCCGCCCTCCGCGCGGCGCCCTGCGCGCCGCGAAACCCGACTATAGAGCGAACGGCGACGCGGGGCGGAAGCGCAAGGAAACGGCCCGCGCGGAAGCGCACGGAGACGCGCTTTCCGTTGGAGGACGGAGACGCGCCGGGGCGCAGGCGGACAGTGTTCCGCGAAGCGGCGGCGCGCCGGGCGGAGTCTCCGGCGCGCTCGTTCCTATGCCGTACAATGACCGGACCGCACGACCAATCGTCCCGGAAGCGAATGGGGCCTGGTGGCCCTCCTGGTCTTCAAAACCAGTCGTCCCGTCGGCTGCGCCGGCGGGGGGTGGGTTCGATTCCCACACGCTTCCGCCATTCCCTCCTCGGCCGCGGCGCGCGACGCCGCGCCGGTTCCGCTCAGATCCCCGCGGCCGGCGGAAACGGAGGCGTCGTCGAGGACGCCGACGAGGACGGAGACGCCGAAGCCGACCCGGACGTGGACGCCGACGAGGACGACGACGGAGACGCCGAAGCCGCGGGCGGCGCGCCGACGGGGGTCGCGCGGAAGATCAGCACGCCGAGCGTGCCGCCGAGCGCGCCGGCGGCGAGCCCGAAGAGCGTCGGCCCGAGGGCGGCGCCGGCCATGCGCGCGATGAAGGGGGCCCCGCCGCAGGTGAGCAGGCTCGCGGCGTCGTCGAGTTCCCACGCCGCGTGGATCATCCGCCACGGATGGAACCGCAGCGCGGCCAGCCAGCCG
>JAJFTU010000338.1 GCA_021372775.1 bacterium
TGCTGATCGGGCCGGTCGCGGGGCGCGCCGTGGACCGCCACGGGGCGGGGCCGACCCTCGCCGGCGGGGCGGCGGTCTTCGTCGTCGCGGTGCTGCTGACGCTCGCGCCGTCGCTGCCGTTGGTCGCGCTCGCGCTGGCGCTGGTCTGCGCCGGGTTCTTCTCCGTCCACGCCGCGGCGGTCGCCGCGCTCAACCGGCGCCTCGCCGCGTCGCGCGGCCGCGCCAACGCGCTCTACACGCTCTTCTACTACCTTGGCGGCGCGGCCGGCATCACCGCCTCCGGCCACGCCTACAAGGCCGCGGCGTGGCACGGCGTCGCCGCGCTGGCCTTGGCCGCGCTCGCGCTGCTCTTCGCCGCGGGAATTGTCGAGGCGCGCGCCGCGGACCCCGCAGGTCGCCGCGGCGCCGCTCGTCCCGCGGGAAACGTCCGCGCGGTGCGCCGCGCCGTCGGACTTGGTTCGGGGCGCGCGCGTCAGGCGCGCCCCTTCGCGACGACCGCGGCGAACTCGGCCACGCGCCGTCCGAGGTGCTCCGCCGTCTTGAGGTCGCTCGGAAGCGGCGCGACGTCCGGGCCTTGGTCGGCGTTGCTCTGCGCCATCGCGCCGAGCGACGAGCCGAGACGGTTGAGGTCCTCCACGCTGCCGGTCGAACTGTTGTTCCCCGGCAGCAGCCCGAGGCTCACCCAGATCATCCCGTGCTGCGCGGCGAAGACGGCGAGCGAGGCGAGGGTGTTCTGCTTGTCGCCGTTCTGGCTGGCGGAGTTGGTGAAGCCGGCGGCGATCTTGTCCTTCCACGCTTGGGCGGCCCAGCGCTTGGACGACTTCTCCATGAAGAGCTTGAACTCCGCGCTCTCGTTCGCCATGTAGGTCGGCGTGCCGAAGATCAGCGCGTCGGCGGCGTCGAGCTCCTCCCACCGCGCGTCCACCTCGCCGACCGGCACGAGCGCGACGTTGGATCCGGAAACGGAGGCCGCGCCGCGCGCGACGGCCTCGGCCTGCTTGGCGGTGTGCCCGTAGCCACTGTGGAAGACGACGGCGACGTTCATGGTCCTTCTCCTCGGCGCCCGGCGGCGTTCCGCCCGCGCTCGACTGAAACTATGATGGTTACCGTAAATGCGCAAGGAGAAATTCGCGCGGGCGGCGATTGACGGCGGCGGGGGACTTGGGCGAAAGTCGCGCCATGATCGAACGAATCGCCTTCACCCTGTACCCGGTCAAGGACGTGGCCCGGGCCCGCGCCTTCTACGAGGAGGCGCTGGGGCTGGCCGTTTCCAGCGACTTCGGCGGCCATTGGATCGAGTTCGAGCTGGCGGGCGGCGTCTTCGCCGTCTCGGACATGATCCCCGACCTCGGGCCGTCGGCGGAGCGGGGCGGCAAGATCGCCTTCGAGGTGGACGACGTGGACGCGCTGACGGAGACGCTGCGCGCGTCCGGCGTGCCGGTCGTCGTCGAGCCGTTCTCGACGCCGGTCTGCCGGATGAGCGTCGTGCTGGATCCCGAAGGGAACAGCCTGACCCTGCACCACGTGACCGCGTAGGGGAGGCTGGCGCGTCCCGATCGCCGCGTCCGCGCTCAAGATCCCACCGCGCCTGCCTCCCGACGTGAGCCTCGCGACACGTTGCCTTTGTCGTAGGGGAGGCTGGCGCGCCCCGATCGCCGCGTCCGCGCTCAAGAACCCACCGCGCCTGCCTCCCGACGTGAGCCTCGCGACACGTTGCCTTTGACGTAGGGGCGGCTGGCGCGTCCCGATCGCCGTGTCCGCGCGCAAGATCCCACCGCGCCTGCC
>JAJFTU010000339.1 GCA_021372775.1 bacterium
CGGACGCCGCGGGCGTCGTCGGCGAACGCAGCGCGAGGTAGGCGCCGAAGGCGACGAGCGCGGCCGACGCGGCGGCCGCCGCCGCGATCCACGCGGGCCGCCGCGGCCGTCGCGGCGGCGCCGGGGCGAACCCTTCCGCGCGGTCGGCGAGCGCCGCGCGCAGCGCCGACTCGAACTCCCCGGCCGTCTGAAAGCGCTCCGCCGGCGAGGGCGCGAGCGCCCGCTCGACGACCTCGATGAAGGCGCCCGGGAGGTCCGGCCGCTCGTCGCGGAGACGCCGGCGCAGCCCCCGCGCGTGCGCCTGGGCCATTTCGCCGAGCGTCGCGGCGCGGACCGGATAGGCGCCGGTGACGAGGTGGTGGAGCAGCACGCCGAGGCTGTAGATGTCCGAGCGGGGCGAGGGGCTCTCGCCGTCGAAGATCTCCGGCGCGACGTAGAGCGGCGTCCCGGCGAGCGGCCGCTCGGCGGCGTCGTCCTCGAGGTCGCGCGCCTCGAGCCCCGCGCCGAGGTCCATCAGCACGATCCGTCCGCCGGCGGCGCGCATCACGTTGCGGGCCTTGACGTCCTGGTGGACCAGCCCCGCGGCGTGGACCGCGGCGAGGGCGCCGCAGAGGTCGATGCCGACGAGCGCGGCCTCGTGCGCGCCGAACGGCCCGTCCTTGGCGAGGATCTGCTCGAGGTCCCGCCCGTGGAGCAGTTCCATCCAGAGGCCGACCCGGCCGCGGTGCCAGTCGGCGCCGTAGACCGCGACGACGTTGGCGTGCCGCACGCGGGCGAGCAGCCGCCCTTCGCGGATCGGCGCGAAGACCGCCGACTCCTCGGTCCGGCCGCGCGGCTTGAGCAGCTTCAGCGCGACTTCGGCGTCGAGGCGCGGATCGCGCGCCCTGTAGACCTCGCTGAACGCCCCTTCGCCGATCTTCTCCAGCAGCTCGAGCGAGCCCCAGCGATCGAGCGGCGGCGTCCCGGCCGCGGCGCCCGGCTCCTCGCCGTCCCCCGCGCCCGAGAGGGTGTCGTGGACGAGCGCGATGTCGGAGACGAGGCGCAGGCGGCGTACCCGCTTGCGCGCCTCTTCGTCCGGCGCGGTGCGCTCCGCTTCGTCCCAATCGATCGCCGCGCCGTCGCCGACCGCGGCGGCGATGGCGAGCAGGTCCTCGCGCTCATTGCTGTTGGCGGCCATCCCCCATCTCCTCGACCAAGCGGACCAAGGCCCGCGCGACCGTCATCCGCGCCGCGTCCGCCGAAGGCTTCCCCAAAGCCTCGGCGATCTCCTGATACCCGCAGCGGAGCTCGACGCGCATCAGGACGGCGGCGCGGTCGTCCTCGCGGAGCCGCGCCAGCGCCGTCTCGTAGCGTTCGAGCGCCTGGCGGCCCACGGCCTCCTCGAGCGGCGACGCGCCCCCGTCGGCCTGTTCTTCGTCCAGTTCCGCCTTGCCCGGGCGCCGCTGGGCGCGCCGGATTTCGTCCTGCACGCGGTTGAGGAGCGCCTGCCGCAGATAGGCCTGCAGCGCCCCGTCGTGCCGCGGCTCGAACTCGCCGAGCCGCCGCAGCGTGCGCATCACGGTGTCCTGGACGATGTCTTCGGTGTCGACCGCGTCGCGCGCCCAGCGCGGCAGCCGCCCCCGCGCCCAGCGGCGCAGGCGCGGCACGTGCCGCTTCAGCAGGACTTCCAGCGCGTCGTCGTCCCCCCCGCGCGCCTTCCGCAGCAATTCGACCGTCTTCTCGAATTCGGCGGACGGATCGGACGTGTCGCTCACCCTGAGACTCTCCCTCGGTCGGATCGGATGGATCCAGCCATTGTAGCAAGAGGGGAGTGTCGCCACGCACGACGTCGCCGACACGTTCGGTCTCCTTCGGACGCTCTCGTCAACAGGTAACGAGAGGACCGGGCAAACCGAACGGGCCGGGGACGGATGTCGGAGAAGAGGCGGAACGAGCGGCCGGCGCGCGGATGGCAGCCCTGCGGGCGGAAGGGGCGGCCGGCGCGCGGAGCGCGGACCGGCGGGCGACCGGGGCCGGACTCAGAGCAGGGGGCCGAGGCGGACCAGCGTCTCGGCGCGGAACGCCGGATCGCGGTGGTACTTGTCGCGGCAACGACGGCAGACGGGAATCGGCTCGGCCTGGTCGTGGCCGACGAGCCGGTCGCGCGCCCGCGCCGAGGCGGGGCGGGTCTCGCCGCAAACGCCGCAGGTGAACGGCGCCCGCGCCGCCGCGCCGTCGCGGCGGGGCGGGTGGAGGAACCGGGCGAGCAGCAGCCGCTCCTCGGCGTTCGGCTCGGTGGCGTAGGGGCCGGGCCAAGTGCGGATGAACGCCTCGGCGTCGTGGCCGCCGGGAAAGACGCCGGCGTGCAGCGCGCGCTTCCCCGGCGCCTTCGGCTCGGTCGGGCAATGCTCGCGGCAGGGGCCGAGGCAGGTCCGCTCGACGAGCGCGCGGCTCGCGGCGAGGAGCAGCCGGACGAGGCCGCGCCGCCGCTCGTCGCAGGCCGGCACGGGGAAGGCGATCCGGTCGAGCACGCGGACGTAGTGCTCCTCGAGACGCGCGTCCAGATCGGCGCTCCACGCGGCGCAGGCCTCGCGCCCGGCGCGGCGGACGAAGGCGCGCGCGATGTCGCGGGCCCCGGCGGCGCCGAGGCCGATCGCCCCCCGCTGGGCGACGTCCACGCGCGGACGCTCGTGCGGCGGGATGCGGGACTGCCAGACGTCGATCGCGCGCTCGAGGATCAGCGCGAGATCGACGGCCAGCGCGCGGAGCTTCGTCGGCGGACGGACGCTCGTCAGCAGCGCGGCGACGTCGGCCCGCTCCGCGGCGCGCGGCGGCGGGGCGAAGAAGTAATGGCCGGGATGGAGCCCGCGGCGGGCCATGCGGCGCACGAGCGGCAGGTCGGCGAAGCGGCCGGTCTTGATCGCCGCGGCCGCGGCGGCGGCGGCCCGCGCGGCCTCTTCGTCCCCCGCCGCGGCGTGGACCGCGGCGTTGTGCTCGAGCAGCCGCGCGAGGCGGCGCGGCTCGCCGGCGCGCGCGAGGGCGCGGGCGGCGCGCTCGACGAGCGGGTCGTCCAGCGGGAGCTGCGTGCGGCCGTCGCGGAGCACCTGAAGGCGCAGCGGGTCGAGCCGTCTCTCGCTCGCGTCGTACGACCAGCCGGCGTAGAAGGCATGGTCGGCCACGTCGGCTTCCGGCGCGGCGTCGTCGGCGAAGCGCGGCGCGGGCGCCGGGGCGCTCGCCACGTCGAAGAGCGGATCGAGCAGGCGCACCGCGCGCAGCTCGTCGGCGATCGGGTTCCTTCCGGCGCGCTTGTCGGCGGCCCGCGCCTCGCGCAGCAGGGCCATCGCCCACGGCACCGGGGCGGGGGCCGTCGGCGCGGCGCACGGCGGCTCGTCCCCCTCGTCGAGCTCGTCGTAGTGCGCGACCGCCGAGCCGACGAGGCCGAGCGCGTCGCGCAGCCCGGCGCCGAGCGTCATCTCGAAGAGCACGGCGCGGCGCGGACGTCCGGGGGGCGCGTAGTCGAACCGCAAGGTCAGGGCGCCGGCCGCGTCGGCGCAGCCGACCCGCGCGCTCCAGCCGGGGGGCGCGGGCGCGGCGAGCGGGGCGTCGAGCCGTCCGCGCGCGCCGGCGAGCAGGAAGCGCTCGGCCTCGTCGTGCGGCGCGAGGCGGTCGAGCGCGGCGCGGCTCTCCGGCGCCGGGACGCGCGCGATGGCGACGACGATCGCCGCGCGCAGCTCCGGATCGGTCTCGACCTCGGCGAGCATCTCGAGAACCGCGGCGCGTCCTTCCGGCTCGGTCAGCTCGCGGTCCTGCAGGGCGGCCCAAGCCACCCGCTCCTCGCGGTCGGCGCGTTCGTAGAGCCGCATCAGCGGCGCGCGGAGCGTCGGCTCCTCGACGACGTGGCGCGCCTGCCAGCGCAGCACGAGTCCCGAGACGTCGGGGGAGACGATCGCGTCGCCGAGATCGAGTCCGAGCAGGGCGAGCGCGGCGACGACGCGCGCCGCCGCGGGCTTGGAGCGGTCGTTGGCGACCTTGGCGAGGGCCGGCGCCTGCTCGACGGCGGCGAGACGGCCGAGGATCTCGAGGCCGGCGACTTCGTCGGCGACGCGCCCTTCGGAGAAGAGGCGCAGCAGCTGCGCCGCGGCGAGCGTGCGGGTCGCCGCGAGCTCCGCCAAGGCCGCGCGGAACTCGCTCGGCGGCATCGCGCCCTGCTCCAGCAGGCGCCCCAGGATGTCCCGCACCCGCCGCCGCGCGGCGAAGCCGCGCCGGTCGATCGGGCGCAACACGGGCGACATGCGGCAGAGGATACCCGCCGAAGGGCGGGGAGCCCAATCCGGCGTACCATCAGCATTCCGCCCGCCGCGGCGGTGGAGACGGATGTGAACGACGACTCGTTCATCGGTCCCGCGCCCTACGACGCCGAGGCTCTCGCCCACCGGCGCCGAATCATGCTCGGCGTCCTGGCGCTTTCCTCGTCGCTGATGCTGGTGAAGCTGGCCGCGTTCGGCCTGACCGGTTCGCGCGCGCTGTTGTCCGACGCGCTGGAGTCGATCGTCAACGTCCTCACCGGCGCGTTCGGGCTGTTCAGCGTCTGGCTCGCCGCGCGTCCGCCGGACCGCTCGCATCCCTACGGCCACGGCCGCGTCGAGTTCTTCGCCGCGGGGCTCGAAGGCGGAATGATCCTCCTCGCCGCGCTCGGCATCGTGCGCGAGTCGCTGCCGCGGCTCGTCGCGCCGGCGCCGCTGGAGAACGTCGGCTTCGGCGCCGCGCTCGCCGCCGCGGCCGGCGTCGTCAACGGACTCGTCGGCGCGGCGCTCGCGCGGCGCGGACGGAAGGTCCACAGCGAGACGCTGGCCGCCGAAGGGAAGCACCTGCTGACCGACACGGTGACGACGGTCGGCGTGCTCTCCGGCGTGGGGTTGGTGCAGCTCACCGGCTGGCTGCGGCTCGACCCGATCGCCGCCTGCGTCGTCGCGGTCTCGATCGCCTGGACCGGGATCGGCCTGCTGCGCCGCTCGGCCTCCGCGCTGATGGACCACGCCGAGCCGGAACTACTGCGGAACATCGTCGCCGCGCTCGACGAGGGCCGGCGCGCGGAGTGGATCGAGATCCACCTGCTCCGCGCCTGGCGCTCCGGCGATCTCGTCCACGTGGACTTCCATCTGGCGTTTCCCCGCTTCTGGTCGATGGAAAAGGTCCACGCCAGCCAGCAGGCGCTGCTCGACTTCACGCTGCGGCGCCTCGGCCGTCCGGGCGAGGTGATGGTCCATCCCGATCCGTGCACGCCGCGGCTCTGCGGCCAGTGCCGGATGGAAGAGTGTCCGGTCCGCGCGACGCCGTTCGCGGCGCTCCATCCGTGGACCGTCGATTTCGCGACCGGCGGGCCGGCCGGCGCGGACGTGGACGGCTGCCAGCTGCTGCAGGCGAACGCCAGCCGCGACAACACGCGGCTCGAAGACGAGACGGCGGGCGGCGCGGCCGCCCCCCTGCGATAATTCCGTTCCGCGGTCGTTTCAGGGCGCGCCGCGCGAGGTCACGATGAGCGAACAGAATTCCCCGACGATCGCCTGCCGCCGCTGCGGCGCCGCCGAAGCCCCGGCCCTCGCGTTCGCGCCGTGGCCCGGCGAGCTGGGCCGCGAAATCCAAAACGGCACCTGCCGCGCCTGCTGGGACGAGTGGCTGACGATGCAGACGCGGATCATCAACGAATACCGCCTCAACGTGCTCGATCCCGAGCACTCGAAGGCGCTGCGCGAGCAGATGCTCGTCTTCCTGAAGCACCGCGAGGCCTGAGCGGGCGCGGCCTCGCCGGGGGACGGACGCATGGACTCCGAAGGGCTGATCCGCAAGGGGTTCGGGCTGCGCCGGGCCGTGGCGGGCGACATCGCCCGCGACTACCACTCCGCGCTCGTGCGGCGCGCGCGCGAGCAGGGGCGGCGGCTCGACTGGCCGGGGCTCGTCGTGAAGATCGCCGAGGAGTTCGGCTTCTGCTACGGCGTCCAGCGCGCGGTGGACTACGCCTACGAGGCGCGGGCCCGCTTCCCCGACCGGCGGCTCTTCGTCGCCGGCGAGATCATCCACAACCCGGGCGTCAACCGCCGTCTGCGGGAGCTCGGCTACGAGTTCCTCGACGGGGCGCACGGTTCGAAGGCGACGTTCGCCGACCTGCGGCCGGAGGACGTCGTGCTGATCCCGGCGTTCGGGCTGCCGGTGCCGGTGCTCGACCGGCTGCGCGCGATCGGCTGCACGCTCGTCGACACGACCTGCGGCTCGGTGCTCAACGTGTGGCGGAACGTCGAGGCGTACGCCAAGGAAGGGCGCACCTGCCTGATCCACGGCAAGTGGAACCACGAAGAGACGCGGGCCACGGCGAGCCGCGCCCTGCGCCATCCGAGCGGCCGCCACCTCGTCGTCTACGACATGGACGAAGCCGAGGCGGTGGCCCGCTTCATCGAGGAGGGGGGCGACGCGGCGGCGTTCATGGCGCGGTTCGGCGAGGCCGCCTCGCCGGGCTTCGATCCGGCGCGCGACCTCGACAAGGTCGGGATGGCGAACCAGACGACGATGCTCTCGACCGAGTCGCTGGCGATCGCCGAGCGGATCAAGCAGGCGATGATCCGCCGGCACGGCGAGGCCGAGGCGGCGGAGCGGTTCCGCGCCTTCGAGACGATCTGCTCGGCGACGCAGGACCGGCAGGACGCGGTGCGGCGGATGATGCTCGATCCGCCCGACCTGATGCTCGTCATCGGCGGGTTCAACTCCTCCAACACCAATCACCTCGCCGAGATCTGCTCGGGGGGCGCGCCGACCTTCCACGTCGAGGGGGCGGACGGGCTGCTCGACGCGCGGCGGATCGCCCACAAGCCGGTCGGCGCGAAGGACGTCGTCGTCGCCGAAGGATGGCTGCCGGAAGGGGACGTCGTCGTCGGGATCACCGCCGGCGCCTCGACGCCCGACCGCGAAGTCGGGCGGCTGATCGCGCGGCTGCTCGAACTGCGCGGGCTCCCCGCGCCGGACGAGGAGTGATCTCGCCCTTCGCCGCAGGCCCGGCGCGCGGATCTGCGGCCGGGCGTCAAGCGAGAGGAGCGGAGGCCGGGCGACGCGCGCGCGGATCTGCGGCCGGGCGTCGCTCGCTTCGCGCCGCGATCTGCGCCGCTCTGTTCGTCTGCGTCTGCGTCTGCGCGGCCGCCGCGCCGGCGCACCCGGCCGCGGGACGCGCGCGCGGCCCGCGCAAAGGGCGCGCGGCGACCGCGCCGGCGAAGTCGTCGGACAGGCGCGCGCCGAAACTCCACGGGGCGTGGCGCGAGGAGCGGCTCGCGGCGCCGGCGC
>JAJFTU010000340.1 GCA_021372775.1 bacterium
CTGCATCAGCGACCGTCATGCCGCATCGGAGCGGCGCAGCAAGACGTCCTGCGTCCCCGCAACGCGCGAGCCTCTCGTCCCGCGGATCGCGCGGGCACGGCGACGGCGACGGCCATGCCACATCGGAGCGGCGCAACAAGACGGCCCGGCGTCCCCCGCAACGCTCAGCCCCTGCGTTCCCCGCAGCGCGCGGCCTTGCGCGGCACAACGGCGTCGCGCACCCCCACCGCCGCAATGCCCCCAACGCGCGACGATCAATCAGCGGGCGGCAACCTCTTGCGCCCGAAGTCGGCCGCCGCGTCGGCGATCGCCCGCTCAAGCTCCGCGGTCGACCACCCCTCCGGCGAGATCTGCGTGACGCTGGAAATCCCCGCCTCGCGCCACGCCGCCGCGCCGATCTCGACCCCGCCGACGATCGCCGCCGCCGGCTTCCCGAGGGCGCGCGCGATCCGCGCCACCAGCCCCGCCGGCTTGTTCTTCAGCTCGTCCGCCGTCAGGCGCGGCCCGCCCACCAGCACGAAGTCGAAGCGCGGCATCTCCTCCGGCAGCCGCATCGTCGCGAGGATCGCGCGCGCCCCCGGCGCGAGCGTCGCGCCCAGGAACGCCGCCGCCCCGAAGGCGAGCCCGCCCGCCGCCCCCGAGCCCGGCAGGTCGGCCGCCTCGCGCCCGAGCTGGCGCCGCGTCAGCTCCGTCAGGCGCCGCAGCCCGGCCTCGCACAACTCCACCTGCTCCGCGTCGGCGCCCTTGCGCGGCGCCAGCGCGCGCGCCGCGCCGTTCGGCCCGAGCAGCGGATTGTCCACGTGGTGCAGCACCTGCATCGGCGGCAGGTCGAGCGACGCCGGCGGCGCGATCGTCGCGATCCGGCCCAGCCCGCGCGCGCAGAGCTCGACGTCCTTTCCCTCCGCGTCGAGGAAGCGGAAGCCGAGCGCCGCGGCCATGCCGATCCCGCCGTCGGTGGACATCGTCGCCCCGGCGCCGACCAGCAGCTTCTCCGCGCCGAGTTGCGTCGCCTCGGCGATCAACTCGCCGACGCCGTACGACGTCGCGCGCAGCAGGTCGCGCCGGTCGCGCGGGGCGAGCGCCAGACCCGCCGCCGCGGCGCACTCGATGAAGGCGGTCTTGTCGCGCGGCAGCCAGGCCATGCCCGCTTCGACTTCCTGTCCCGGCAGCGGCCCGCGCACGCGGACCGGGATCCAGGCGCCGCCGCGCGAGGCGAGGAGCGCCCGCGCCGTGCCCTGCCCGCCGTCGGCCATCGGCCGCATCTCGACGCTGCAGTCGGGGCGCGCGGGAAGCAGGCCGCGCCGCACCGCCGCGCACGCCTCGACCGAATCGAGCGCGCCGGCGAACCCCTCCATCGCCACCAGAACGTTCACGCCCCCTCCAGTCCTTCGCGCCGCGCACCGCTCCCGTCGCGCCTCGGCGCCGCGGGAGCGAACACGCGTCCTCCAGTCCTTCGCGCCCCGCGCCTCAGCGCCGCGGGAGCGCGCACGCGCCCGCCAATCCGAGCGCCGCGGGAAGATCGGCGAGGGAGGCGAGCCGCGGCGCGTCGACGTCGGCGTGGACGCCGTGCGGGTCGAGCAGCAGCGGCTCGATCCCCGCGGCGCGCGCGCCGACGACGTCGAACGCGGGCACGTCCCCCACG
>JAJFTU010000341.1 GCA_021372775.1 bacterium
TGGCCGACGAGCTCGAGGAGCGCGGCTACGACTGGCTCGACGGCGCGGCCGCCAAGGAGGCCTGACCATGGGCGCCCCCGAACGGGGACTCGACATCAACGCCGGGTACGAGGAGAAGTACGGCTTCTCGATGCCCGACACGTCGGTCTTCCGCACCCGCAAGGGGCTCGACGAGGCCGTCGTGCGCCAGATCTCGGCGATCAAGAAGGAGCCGGCCTGGATGACCGAGCGGCGCGTCGAGGCCTACCGCCTCTTCGCGGCGCGGCCGATGCCGACGTGGGGCGATTCCGCCGCGCTCGCCGAGATCGACTTCGACGACATGACCTACTACGTCCGCCCGGGCGAGGCGGAGTCCGACGACTGGAAGGAAGTCCCCGCCGACATCAAGAACACCTTCGACCGCCTGGGCGTGCCGGACGCCGAGCGGCGGTTCCTCGCCGGCGTGACCGCGCAGTACGAGTCGGAGGTCGTCTACCACTCGATCCACGCCGAGCTCGAGAAGAAGGGCGTGATTTTCCTCTCGATGGACGAGGGGCTGAAGCGCCACCCGGAGATCGTCGAGAAGTACTTCGGCAGCGTGATCCCGTCGAACGACAACAAGTTCGCGGCGCTCAACACGGCGGTCTGGTCGGGCGGCTCGTTCATCTACGTCCCGAAGGGCGTCAAGGTGGACATCCCGCTGCAGGCCTACTTCCGCATCAACAGCGAGGCGCTGGGGCAGTTCGAGCGGACGCTGATCATCGCCGACGAGGGGTCGTCGGTGCACTACATCGAAGGATGCACCGCGCCGATCTACCGCAAGGACTCGCTCCACTCGGCGGTCGTCGAGCTGCTCGCGCTCAAGGGGGCGCGGATCCGCTACACGACGATCCAGAACTGGTCGCGCAACATCTACAACTTGGTCACCAAGCGGGCCGTGGCCCACGAGGACGCCAGCGTCGAGTGGGTGGACGGCAACCTCGGCTCCAAGCTGACGATGAAGTACCCCGCGATCTACCTCGTCGGGCCGCGGGCCCACGGCGAGGTCCTCTCGATCGCCTTCGCCGGCAAGGGCCAGCACCAGGACGCCGGGGCGAAGATGGTCCACGCGGCGCCGAACACGACCTCGCGCATCGTCTCCAAGTCGCTCTCCAAGGACGGCGGGCGCGGCTCGTACCGCGGGCTGGTCAAGATCCACAAGGGCGCCGTCGGCGCGCGGGCCAACGTCCGCTGCGACGCGCTGATCCTCGACCCGGCCTCCCGCTCCGACACCTACCCGACGATGGAGATCGCCGAGGACCAGGTCCGCGTGGAGCACGAGGCGACGGTCAGCAAGGTCGGCGAGGAACAGCTCTACTACCTGATGAGCCGCGGCCTCAGCGACAGCGAGGCGACGACGATGATCGTCAACGGCTTCATCGAGCCGTTCACCAAGGAGCTGCCGATGGAGTACGCCGTCGAGCTCAATCGCCTGATCCAACTCGAGATGGAAGGCTCGGTGGGTTGACGGGGACGCGCACGTGACGACCGACGACAAGTACATCGCCCAAGACGCGCTCGAGGCCCTGGCCGCGGGCGCTCCCGACTGGCTCGCGGCGAACCGCCGCGGAGCCTACGAACTGTACCGCGAGGCGCTCCTCCCCGAGCGCGCGTTGCACCGCTGGCGCTACGTGGACCCGGCGCGGCTCGTGCCGAAGGGCCTCGCCCTGAACCGCGAGGCGCCGCTCGAGCGAGGGCCGGACCTGCCGGACGACGCGGAGGCCTCGGTCCTCGTGACGCGCGGGCCGGGCGGGCACGTCGTGCGCCTCGGCGCCGAGGCGCGCCGCGCGGGCGTCGTCGCGCTCGACCTCGAGCGGGCGGCGCGCGAGCGCGAGGATCTCGTCCGGCCGCTGCTCGGCGCGGTCGAGCCGCCCTCGGAGACGCCGTTCGCGGCGCTCAACGCGGCCCTCTGGAGCGGCGGGCTGCTCCTCTCCGTGCCGCGCGGGACGCGCTTGGCCAAGCCGGTCCGGCTCGCCACCGACGCCGCGCCGCAGGGGCTCTCGCTGCCGCGCAACCTGATCGTCTTCGGCGAGGGCGCCGAGGCGACGGTGCTCGAGGAGCTGACCGGCGCCGAGGACGGCGAGGCCCGGCCGATGGTCCACCGCGCCAACGAGGTCGTGGTCGGCGCGGGGGCGCGGGCGCGGCTGGTCTTCGTGCAGGAGCTCAACGCGCGCGCCGCGGCCGCCTCGACGACCCGCGTGCGGCTCGAGCGGGACGCCTTCTTCCAGCAGCTCTTCGCCGCCTTCGGCGGCGCGCTCGCCAAGACCGACCTCTTCGTCCGCGCGGTCGGCCCCGGCGCCGAGACGCAGGTGCTCGGCGCGGTCTTCGGCGGGGGCAAACGGCAGTTCGACAACCACGTCGTGATCGAGCACGAGGCCCCGGACACGACGAGCAACCTCGACGTGCGGGTGGCGCTCGACGGACGCGCCAAGGCGGCGACGACCGGGCGGCTCTACATCGCCGGGAACGCCGTGCGCAGCTCGGCCTATCAGGAGAACCGCAACCTGCTCCTCTCCGCCGACGCGAACGCGGTCTCGATCCCCGAACTCGAGATCCTGACCGACGACGTCTCGGCGAAGCACGGCGCGACCGTCGGGCCGATCGACGAGGACCAGCTCTATTACCTCCGCAGCCGCGGGCTCGACGCGCGCGAGGCGGCGGCGATGGTCGTCTCCGGCTTCTTCGAGGCGCTCTTGGCGAAGGCGCCGGAGGGGCTCGCGCAGGACGTCGTGCGGCGGCGCGTCGCCGCGCGGCTGTTCGGCGCCGAGGGACGGCGATGACCCAGCCCCTGCCCAACCTCTCCCGCACCTCCGAGGAGTGCGCCTGCGAGTTCGACATCGCGCGGGTCCGCAAGGACTTCCCGATCCTGACGCGCGAGGTCCACGGCAAGCCGCTCGTCTACCTCGACAACGCCGCGACGACGCAGAAGCCGCGGGCGGTGATCGACGCGCTGACCGACTACTA
>JAJFTU010000342.1 GCA_021372775.1 bacterium
GCGCCGGCGACGACGAGCCGCGCCTCGCCGAAGACCTTGGTCAGTCGGCCGACGAGCCCGCCCTGCACGACGGCGCCGACGACGCCGACGAAGAGGAAGATCCAGCCGGTCTCGTGCGCCGTCAGCGCGAAGCGGGACTCGGCGTAGAGGACGAAGCTCGACTCGAAGTTGGCGAAGCCGAAGACCTGCAGGAAGAACGCCGCGAGGCAGAGGCCGAGCAGCGGATGGCGCAGCGCGCGGACGAGGCTGCGCCAGTCGAGGCGCGCGCGGCTCCGCTCGCCGTTCGGCGAGAAGAGGCGCGTTTCTGGGAAGAAGCGGAAGGTCAGCGCGAGCGCGGCGAGCGAGGTCAGCGCCGCCGCGGCGCCGGGCGCCCAGTGCGCGAGGTCGAAGAGGTAGCCGCCGATCGCCGGGCCGAAGATGAAGCCGAGGCCGAAGGCCGCGCCGAGCGCGCCCATCCCCTTCGCCCGCTCCGCGGGGCCGGTGACGTCGGCGATCGCCGCCTGGGCGGTCGAGATGTTGCCGGCCGAGGCGCCGGCGACGGCGCGCGAGAGAAAGAGGACCTCGAGCGAGCCGCCCAGCGCGAGGAGGACGTAGCCGAAGGCGGCGCCGCAGAGCGAGAGGAGCAGCACCGGCCGGCGGCCGAAGCGGTCGGAGAGGCGGCCGAGGATCGGCGCGAAGAGGAACTGGAAGAACGAGTAGGTGGCCATGAAGAGGCCGAGCGTCAGCGGCTTCGGCTGGTACATCTCGCCGTAGCGCGGCAGAAGCGTCACGACCATGCCGAAGCCGACGAGGTCGATGAAGACGATCAGGAAGATCGTGCCGAGGATCCCCTTGGTCGCCCGCGGCGCGGCGCCGTTTCCCGCGGTCATCGGCGGTCAGTCGCCGAACACGCGGATCTCGACGCGGCGGCGGTGCGGCGCGCGTCGATGCTCGAAGAGGTAGAGCGCCTGCCACGTGCCGAGCAGCGGCGCGCCGTCGGCGACCGGCACGATCTCGGAGGTGTGGGTGAGGGCGGTGCGGATGTGGCTCGGCATGTCGTCCGGTCCCTCGTCGTCGTGCGCGTAGCCGGCGTCCTCCGGGACGAGGCGGGCGAAGAAGTCGAGCAGGTCCCGCCGCACGCGCGGGTCGGCGTTCTCCTGCACGACGAGGCTGGCGCTGGTGTGGCGCACGAAGACGACGGCGAGGCCGTCGGCGACGCCGGACTCGGCCACGGCGCGGCGCAGCTCGGCGGTGATGTCGTAGAGCTCCTGCCCGCGGGTGGCGACTTCGATCGACGCGCTGTGCATGCGGACAATCTACCGCAGACCGCGCGCGGCGGGGCCCGGAACCGCGACGCCGGACGACCGGCCGCCGTCCGCGGCCCCCGCGGCGGTCGGGCGGCGGCCGGGCGCGCCCCGCGGGATAACCCCCGAAGTCGGCACGTTATGGACCCGTTGTGGTGTCTAATGGACGCCGAAGGAGACCGCCCCATGGCGCGCCCGGCACTTCCCGAAGCGTTTGCGTTCGCCAAGATCGTCTACCGGCTGACGACCGAGCCCCGCGGCTGGCGGGTCGATCAACTGCAGGAAGAGCTCGGCATCGAGGACCGGACCTACCGCAAGTACCGCAAGGCGCTGCAGGACCACTTCGAGCCGTTCCAGGAAAACGGCAAGAGCCGCGTCGTGGACGAGAAGGACGAGGCCGGGAACCACTGGCTGCGGCTGCGCGCGTCCGGCGCGGAGAAGGAGCAGGACGTCCTGGGACGCGCGGCCGCGTTGATCATGGCCAAGGAGACGCTCCGCTTCCTCGGCGGGACAAGCGCCGGCAAGGCGGCCGAGGAACTGGGCGCGCGGCTCGCCAAGTCGACGGGGCCGCGGCCGGAGCTGCGGCGCCTCGCCGAGCGGATGCCGGGACTGATCCACGTCGTCCCCGACGCGCCGAAGCGCGCGGCCGTGAAGCCGGAGGTGCTCGACTCGCTGCTTTCGGCGCTCGTGGAAGCGAAGAGCGTCGTGTTCAGCTACCGGGAATTCAAGGGGACGCCGGAGAAGCTCGTCGAGGCGTCGCCGCACTGGCTCGCCGTCTGGCGCTCGGGGCTCTACCTCGTCGCGCAGCCCAAGGGCGAGCTCGAGGCGCGGCTCTACGCCGTCGAGCGGATCACCAAGGCCGAAAAGGGGAAGAGGAAGGCGGCCCGCGCGACGCGGAAGCCGGGAGAGTTCTTCGCCGGCGCCTTCGGCATCTTCCTCGAGCGCGAGCGGCGCGGCCGCATCGTCGAGCTGCTATTCGCCGACGACAAGTACCTCAAGCGGTACGTCTCCGAGCGCGTGTGGCACGCGACGCAGAAGATCTCCGAGGAGCCGGACGGCCGCCTGCGGCTGAAGTTCCGCGTCGAGTCGCTGGAGGAGGTCGCGCCGTGGATCCGCTCCTTCGGCGCCGCGGTCGAGGTCGTTTCGCCCAAGGACGACCTCTCCAAGCACGGGCTCGGCGCCGCGACGGCGCGCCGCCGCCGGTCCGCCAAATCAACCAATAAACCGTAGGGGCGGCTGGCGCGCTCCGACGTTCGCCGAAACAACGACGCCCCACCGCGCCTGCCGCCCCTACGCCCCCCGACGTTCGTTTCGTCGCGGCGCGACGGAAGCGTCAGCGGAGCGCGGCGTCGATGATCGCCTGCGCGTCGCTCTGCACGCGGCGCAGGTGGTCCTCGCCGAGGAAGCTCTCCGCGTAGAGCTTGTAGATGTTCTCGGTGCCCGAAGGACGGGCCGCGAACCAGCCGTTCCGCGCGACGACCTTGAGTCCGCCGATCGGCGCGTCGGCGCCGGGGGCGCGCGAGAGCTTGGCGAGGATCGGCTCGCCGGCGAGCTCCGTCGCCGCGACCTTCTCCGGCGCGAGGTTCTTGAGCGCCGCCTTCAGCTCCGCCGAGGCCGGGGCGTCGATCCGCCGGTAGTGCGGCTCGCCGAACTCCTCCGTCAGCGCGCGGTACCGCTCGCCGGGGTCGCGCCCGGTCTTCGCCGCGATCTCCGCCGCGAGGAGGTCCATGATCAGGCCGTCCTTGTCGGTGGACCACGCGCGGCCGTCGCGCCGCAGGAACGACGCGCCGGCGCTCTCCTCGCCGCCGAAGCCGAGCGAGCCGTCGAGCAGCCCGGCGACGAACCACTTGAAGCCGACCGGCGTCTCGCGCAGCGGCCGCCCGAGGCGCGCGGCGACGCGGTCGATCATCGAGCTGCTGACGAGCGTCTTGCCGATCCCCGCGTCCGCCTTCCACTGCGGCCGGTGCGTGAAGAGGTAGTCGATCGCGACGGCGAGGTAGTGGTTGGGATTGAGCAGCCCCGCGCCGCGGGTCACGATGCCGTGGCGGTCGAAGTCGGTGTCGTTGCCGAAGGCGACGTCGAACTTGTCCTTGAGCGCGATCAGCCCGGCCATCGCGTCGGGGGAGCTGCAGTCCATCCGGATCTTGCCGTCCCAGTCGACGCGCATGAAGCGGAACGTCGGGTCGATCCCGCCGCCGAGGACCTCGATCTTCAGCCCGTACGTCTCGGCGATCGGCGCCCAGTAGGCGGCCCCCGAGCCGCCGAGCGGGTCGGCGCCGAGGACGAGGCCCGCGGCGCGGATCGCCTCCATGTCCACGACTTCGCCGAGACCGGAGACGTACTGCCCGACGTAGTCGTGGCGGTGCGTCGTCGGCGCGCGCAGGGCGCGCTCGTACGGCATCCGCGCCACGCCGCAGAGCCCCGCGGCGAGCAGCGCGTTCGCCTCCTTCTCGATCCAGCCGGTGACGGAGGGGTCGGCCGGGCCGCCGTCGGGCGGGTTGTACTTGAAGCCGCCGTCCTCCGGCGGGTTGTGCGAGGGGGTGACGACGATCCCGTCGGCGAGGCCGCGCTCTCGGCCGGCGTTGTACTCGAGGATCGCGTGCGAGACCGCGGGGGTCGGCGTGTAGCCGCCGGCCGCGTCGATCATCACGTCCACGCCGCGGGCGGCGAGGACCTCGAGCGCCGTAATCGCCGCCGGCTCGGAGAGGGCGTGCGTGTCGACGCCGAGGAAGAGCGGGCCGTCGATCCCCTGCGCCTTGCGGCGGCGGCAGATCGCCTCGGTCACGGCGAGGATGTGCGCCTCGTTGAACGAGCGGCGCAGCGACGAGCCGCGGTGCCCCGAGGTGCCGAAGGCGACGCGCTGCGCGGGATCCTCGACGTCCGGCTTGTCGGCGTAGTAGAGCGCCACGAGGCGCGGCACGTTGGCGAGGATCGAGGCGGGGGCCGGCTTGCCGGCGAGAGGGCTTCTGCTCATCGCGCGTCTCCCTGATCGTTCGGGGCATCTTACGCGTCTCCGCGGCCGCCGGGGCGGCGCGGGAACCGCCGCCGCGCGGCGCTGTCCAACGAGGCGGAGGGGCCGCGGGGCGCGCCGCGGCGGGAGTCGCGGCCCCGCGCGACGGAGGACTTGCGCGGTGGCGCCGCGCGACGCGATCGAGCATCGCGCGGCCCCGCGCGACGGAGGACTTGTGGCGGCCACGGCGACGGCGGAGTGGGGCATACTCGGCGCGATGAGCGGAACGCGCGGCGCCGGCCGCCCCCTGGAAGAGGACGCGCTCCTCGCGCGGGCCCGCGCGGGGGACCGCGACGCGTTCGGACTGCTCGTCGAGCGGCACCTGGCGCACGTCTGGCGCGTCGCCTTCCGCATCGTGCGCGACGAGGCCGACGCCGAGGACGTGGCGCAGGAGACGTTCCTCGCCGCGTGGCGCGCCCTCGCGACGTTCCGCGGCGAGGCGCTCTTCTCGACCTGGCTGCACCGGATCGCCGTCGCCCGCGCCCTCAACCACCTCGACCGCGCCGCGGAGAAGACGCGCCGCGCCTCGGCCCCGCTCGTCCGCGGCGACGGGGCGGAGATCGACGTCGGACCGGAGTGGGGCGCGGAGGCCGAGGCGCGCTCGCCGCTCGCCGCGCTCGAGGCGGAGGAGCTGCGGCGGCGCCTGCTCGACTGCTTCCGCGCGCTGCCCGGCCCCTGGCGGGTCGTCCTCGCGCTGCGCGACGCGGAGGAGCTGCCGTACGAGGAGATCGCCGCGCGGGCCGACCTCGCCTTGGGAACGGTCCGCTCGCGCCTCGCCCGCGCGCGGCTGCGGCTCAAGGAGTGCGTCGAGCGCGGGGCGGCCGGGACGGCGGGACAATGAAGACGCGCGGCGCGTGGCGCGCGCGCAGCGAGGCGGAACGATGATGCGCGAGCCTCATCCGACCGAACTCCTCTCGGCCTACTTCGACCGCGAGCTCTCGCGCGTCGAGCGGGCGCGGATCGAGTCCCATCTCGCGGGGTGCGACGAGTGCCGCGCGCTGCTCGACGACTGGGAGCGGCTCGCCGCGGCGCAGCGCGGCGACGTGCCGCCCGTGCCGGAACGGCTCGCCGCGCGGATCGAGGAGCGGGTCTTCGGGGCGCGTCCGGCGCCGCGGCCGCGGCGGACGTTCGGCTGGGTGCGGCAGGTCTCGCTCGCCGCGGCGGCGCTGGTCGTGGTCGGCGTCGTCGCCGGGTACTTCGCGCTGCGCGGCGGTCCGGGGACGGGCGGGGAGGTCGGCGCGCCGGTCCCGGGCGCGCCCGCGCGGCCCGTCGCCGGCGAGGCGACCGCGCCGCCTCCGCCTCCGGCGACGCGGGAGACGGCGTTGGCGCCGAAGCGCGGGCCGAACGTCGAGGCGCGCGCGCCGCAAGCCGAGGCCGCGGGCGCGGCGAAGGGTGCCTTCGCGCCGGCGCCGCCGCTCCCCGTCGCGGCGCCGGAAGCGGCGTCGTCCGCGGCCGAAGAGGCCGCTCCCGCGGCGGCCGGCGGGGCCGCGGCGCGGACGCCC
>JAJFTU010000343.1 GCA_021372775.1 bacterium
AAAAGAAACGCCCCCGGCGGGGCCGGGGGCGTTCGCGTTGGCTGAGCCGCGCGGGGCGGCGTCAGTCGGCGGCGTACTTGGACATCACGCTCTCCACGACGCGGCGGGAGAGGGTGTGGTAGCGCGGGGCGACGGCGGCGAAGATCTCGCGCGCCATGGCCCGGGTGCGCGGGGTCGCGCCGAGCGCGGCGTAGAGCGGGCGGAGGTACTTCATCCGGCCGACCGTCGAGAGGACCGCGCGCACGCGCGGGAAGACCGGCTCGTAGTCGGACGCGGCGGCGATCGCCAGCCACTCGACGAGGATCTCGTAGTTGCCGCGCGCGGTGAGGTGGAACGCCTTGTCCAGCCAGTCGAGCTGGTTCGTCGGCAGCGGCCGCGGCAGGTTCTGCAGGTAGATCAGCAGCTCGTTCGGCGACCAGTGCGCGACCTCCTCCGGCGAGGGGCGCGTCCCCGCGTTCCACTCGGCGGCGAGCCGCTGCAGCTTCTCCAGCGACTCGGAGCGGAAGGTCGGCGCGTCGGCCGGCAGCCCCACGCCGTAGAGCCACGTCCGCGCGTCCACGCGCCCCGCCAGCCCCGGCGCCCGCTCCTCGAGGAACTCCAGGAACTGCTCGGTCGTGATCGAGGTGAAGCGGAACCGCTCGATGTAGGCGCGGAGGAAGCGGTCGAACTTCTCGCGGCCGAGCGCCTGCTCCAGCCGCGCGACGAAGCGCGCCCCCTTCTCGTACGGCACCTGGGAGTAGGAGTCGTCGGGGTCCACGCCGGTCAGCTCGCAGCGCAGCTTGGTCAGCGGCGAGTCGGCGCCGAAGCGCGCGATCGCCTCCTCCAGCGAGCGCTGGCCGATCGCCCAGCCGAGCGCGGCGACGTCCGGCCCGTGCAGCGCCTCGAGGATCCGCCGCTCCGCCCAGACCGTGAAGCCCTCGTTGAGCCAGAAGTGCTCGGCCGAGGCGTTGGTGATCAGGTTGCCGGTCCAAGAGTGGGCCAGCTCGTGGGCCACGACGTCCACCAGCGAGCGGTCGCCGGCGAGCAGCGTCGGCGTGAGGAACGTCAGGCGCGGGTTCTCCATCCCGCCGTAGGGGAACGACGGCGGCAGGACGAGCATGTCGTAGCGGTCCCAGTCGTACGGCCCGAACAGCTTCTCCGCCGTGTCGAGGATCGGCCCGATCTCGGCGAACTCCCAGGCCGCCGCGTCCACCGTCTCCGGCTCGGCCCAGACGCGCGAGCGCGGGTCGAGGTCGCGCGAGGCGAGGTTGCCGACGGCGAGCGCGAGCAGGTAGGGCGGGATCGGCTGCGGCATCTCGAACAGGTAGGTCGTCGTGCCGACGCGCGGGCCGTCCTTGCGCCCCGCCGTGCCGGCCGACATCACCGCGACGAGCGGGTCGGGGACCGTGATCTCGGCCGCGTAGGGGACGCGCGCGATCGGCGTGTCCTGCAGCGGGACCATCGTGCGGGCGTGGATCGACTGGCACTGGCTGAAGAGGAACGGATGGGCCTTGCCCGCCGTCTGCTCCGGCGCGAGCCACTGCAGGGCGATCGCCTGCGGCGAGGTCGTGTAGGCCACCGTGACCTCGCGCGTCCCGGCGGGGAGCGTCAGCCGCAGCCGCCGCCCGAGGATCGGCTCCTCCGGCGCGAGCTCGAACGGCGCCGGCCGGCCGTCTCCGGTCGTGACGCGCGCGATCTCCAGCCCCTTGGTGTCGAGGTCGAGCGGGCCGGAGACGGGGCTCTCGAACGTCAGCGTCGCCGCGCCGGCGAGGACGCGCCGCGCGAAATCGACGTCGAGGTGCAGCGCGAGGGCGGCCGCGCGCGGCTGCGCGGGGTCGTAGTACGAGTGCGGATCGGGGCGGTTCATCGGATCTCCTCCGTCAGCTCGGGGGCCAGGGCGTGGATGAAGTGGGCGGCGAGGCGGCGGTGCAGGTGGGTGCGCGCCGCCTGGCCCAGGATGCCGTGGGTCTTGTTGGGGTAGATCTGCAGGTCGTACGGCCGGCCGGCCTTGTAGAGCGCGTCCACGAAGGCGATCGTGTTCCCCCAGTGGACGTTGTCGTCGCCGCTGCCGTGGACGACGAGCAGCGCGCCGTCGAGCTTCGCCGCGGCGTTGACCGGCGACGAGTCGCGGTAGCCGTCGGGGTTGTCCTTCGGCAGCTTGAGGTAGCGCTCGGTGTAGGCCGAGTCGTAGAAGCGCCAGTCGGTGACCGGGGCCACGGCCGCGCCGGCCTTGAACACGCCGGGGGCGTGGGTCAGCGCGTAGCAGGTCATGTAGCCGCCGTACGACCAGCCCCAGATGCCGACGCGCGCCGGATCGACGAACGGCTGCGCCTTGAGCCAGGCGACGCCGGCGAGCTGGTCCTCGAGCTCCGCCTTGCCGAGGCGGCCGAGGATCGCGCGCTCGAAGTCGCGGCCGCGGCCGAACGAGCCGCGGTTGTCCACCGAGAAGACGACGAAGCCGCGCTCGGCGAGGTACTGGTGGAAGAGGGCGTAGCGGCCGCCCCACGCGTCCTGCACGACCTGCGCGTGCGGCCCGCCGTAGACGTAGACGAGCGCGGGGTGCTTCTTCGCCGGGTCGAAGTCGGGGGGCAGGAGCAGCGAGGCCTCGAGCTTGGAGCCGGCGGGGCCGTCGATCTCGAGGAAGCGGACTTCGCCGCGCGCGAAGTCGGCGACCGGCGGGCGGTCGTTGGCGACGACGGGGCGCAGGCGCGCGCCGTCGGGGCCGAGGATCCAGAGCGACCACGGGCGGTCGGCGGCGGAGGCGCGGTCGAGGAAGAGGCCGCCGCGCGGCGCGGCGACGACGACGTGCGTGCCGCGCTCGGCGGTCAGGCGGCGCGGCGCGCCCCCCTCGAGCGGCGCGCGGAAGAGCTGCCGCTCGCGCACGGTCGGCGCGTTGGCGACGTAGACGACGCCGTCGGGGCCGGCGGAGAGGAGCGCGGTGACCTCGAACGGGCCGGCGACGAGCGGGCGCAGCTCGCGGCCGTCGGCGGCGTGGAGGTAGAGCGCGCGGCGGCCGCCCTTCTCCGACGACCAGACGAAGCGGCCGTCGGGGAGGAAGAGCGGCTCCCCCTCGAGGTTGATCCACGCCTTGTCCTCTTCGACGAGGATCTCCTTGGCGCGCCCCTCGACGAGGACGTTGAGCGCGAGGCGGGTCTGCGGGCGGTCGAGCGACTCGAACCAGACGCGGCCGTCGGGGGTCCAGCCGAGGCGCGGCAGGTAGGCGTCCGGCGCCAGCGCGACGCGCGTCTCGGCGGCGGGGAGGCCGTCGGGGAGGCGCACGACGCGCAGCGAGGCCTGCGGGCTCGGGTCGCCCGGCTTGGGGTAGAGCTGGTTCTCGGTCGGCGGCTGGAGCGCGGTCCAGTCGGTGATCGGGTAGCGCGGGACGCCCCTCTCGTCGAGCGAGAGGAGGGCGATCGCGCGGCCGTCGGGGGACCAGACGAAGGCGCGCGTGTCGGCGTCGGCCAGCTCCTCGCGGTAGACCCAGTCGAGGACGCCGTTGTACCGCTCCGGGCCGCCGTCGAAGGTCAGGCGCGTTTCGGCGCCGGTCGCGACGTCCGCGACGTAGAGGTCGTGGTCGCGGACGAAGGCGACGCGGCGGCCGTCGGGGGAGAACTGCGGGTCCTCGTCCGACGATGGGCTGTTGGTCAGGCGGCGCAGCGCGCCGCTCTTGGCGTCGAGCAGGAAGAGGCTGCGGCCGCTCGAAAGGAGCGCGGCCGACGCGTCGGGCGCCCAGACGGGGTCGGCGACGCGCACGCGCTCGTCGGGGAGGCCGGGCTTCGCCGCGGGGAACGCGGGGAGGCGCTGCTCGACGGCGAGGTCCGCGCGGGCGCCGGTCTCGGCGTCGAGGAGGACGAGGGTGGTCGTCGCGGCCTCGCCTTGGCCGTCGCGCTCGACGAACGAGAGGCGCTTGCCGTCGGGCAGCCATTGCGGCCCGGTCGGCAGCGTCCCGTCGAGCGCCGGCTCGGCGAAGATCCGTTCGATCGTCAGTTTGGGGCGCGCCTCGGCGCGGGCGAGGGGCGCGGGGAAGAGGAGCGGCGCCAGCGCGGCGCCGAGGATCACGGCCGAAGCCCAAGGGGAACGCATTCCGCCTCCGCAGGTGTGCGCCTAGCGTACCCCCGAACGCCTTCCCCGCACGATCCCCGCCCCCGGGCGCCGGGGACGCGGCCGGCGCGAGGCGTGCAGGGGCGGCTGGCGCGTCACGAGGCTCGTCGGAACGACGGCGTTTCATCCGCTCCTGCCGCCCGACGTGATTCACTCGCATCGTTGCCTTTGGGCGTTGAACGGCAACGCGGTGCGAGGTCCAGGTCGGGCGGCAGGCGCGGTGGAGGCGCCGCCGTTCCGACGATCTGATCGGCGCGCCAGCCGCCCCTGCACGACGTGACCGCGCGCAACGTCGCCGTCCGCGCAACGTCGTGATTCCCGCGCGCAACGTCGCCGTCCGCGCAGCGTCGTGATTCCCGCGCGCGACGTCGCCGTCCGCGCGCCGACGCGACCGCGCGCCTGTTCGCCGCGCGGCGGACGTCAGTTGCAGGCCGTGAACGGGCGCGTCGCGCCCGAAGAGGCTTGGCCGTAGTCGCCGCCGCAGGCGTTGACGGCGCGCTCGACGTAGAAGAACGCGCGGCCCGGCGCCGGAACCGCCGCGTCCTCGACGCTCGTCGCCGCGCCGCGCCGCAGCAGGCAGACCGCGCTCGGCGCGCCCGCGGGCAGGCCTGCGATGTTGCCGCGCGCGACGTCGTAGCGCGTCGCGCTTCCCGCCGTCGCGGCCTGCGCGCTCCAGACGAGCGTCGTCGGGCCGTCGAAGCGCAGC
>JAJFTU010000344.1 GCA_021372775.1 bacterium
CACGCGCACCACGCGCGCCGCCGGCAGCGACGTGTCGACCTCGATCGCGAGGCACATCCGCGTGACCACGTCGACGACGTTGAGCGTCCGGAACGCCCGGCCCGACTCCAGGGCGTCGTGCGTGAAGTCCATCGACCAGCACTCGTTCGGCCTGGTCGCCGGCGGCATCGGCACGCGCGGCTCGCGGGCGAGGCGTTTGCGCTGCTTGCGCCGCAAGGCCAAGCCCTCCCGGCGGTAGATCCTGTACACCCGCTTGTGGTTGATTCCCGGCAGTTCGCGCCGCAGCAGCACGTGCAGCCGGCGGTAGCCGAAGCGCGGCCGCTCCTGCGCCAGCCGCAGCAGCGCCTCGCGGAGTCCCGGGGCGTCGCCGCGCCTCGGCTTCCGGCGGCACGTCGAACGACGGATCCCGATCAGCCCGCACGCGCGGCGCTCGCTCATGCCGAGCCGGCGAGCGCGACGCACCGCGTCCCGTCGCGCGGCGGGCGTCACCACTCTCTCGAGGTGATGTCCTTCAGCACGCGGATGTCCAGCGGCTGCTCGACGACGATCATCTTCAGCTTGCGGTTCTCGTCCTCGAGCGCCCTCAGCCGCACCGCGTCGCCGGCCTCCATCCAGCCGTACTTCGCCTTCCAGCGGTCGTACGTCTGGTCGCTGATCCCGTACTTCCGGCACAGCTCCCCGACCCTCACGCCGGCGTCCGCCTCCTTCAGGATGCCGACGATCTGCTCCACGCCGAGCCGGCTCTTCCTCATGAGCGTCCTTTCGCGGGCGAATTATCGTCCCGAGGACTCTCGGTCAACCCGGACCACTTTTCGGGGAGCAGGCCAGTTCCTTTCGCGATGAGAGCGAAACGGTCCGACACGCCGCCAGCGCGGCTTACCTCACCGGCGCTTCTTGAAGTGCCATTGCCTAACCCGTTCGGGGCGCGCGACGGCGCACTCCGCTGCGCCTGAATTCTCCTCTTCGCGCTCCGCTCTCTTCGACGCACTTACCGCAACAGTCCACAGATCGGCGTCCGAGAAGTGACGCTCTCTCACTTCGGCGACCTGAAACGTCATGCACACAAACGAGAGGGCCGCGCCAACACACGCCACAGCCAACAAGCGACCAGGCCCAACAAAGCCGCGGGAGCCATGGCTGAAGATCGCGGCGCCGAGTCGCCACACTCCCCATCCCACTCCGCACACGCCCGCCGCGCCGCCCACGCAACCGAACACTATTTGAAGGCAAAGAGACAACCGGTCCACGAAGACAATCTTCCCCGTATATGTCAGTCTTCGTCGCGCACGGCGCGGCCTGTCACCTCGCCCTGATAATCCAACGCCCACTCGAACCTCCCCTGACGTTCTCACTTGCATCAGCCCCTCCACGCAGTGAGCCTGCGGTGGAAGACGATGGATTATCTCCGAGTCGGCGCACGCGGTGTTGATGCTCGTTACCGGCTGATCGACCCACCGTCACAACGTGATCAGCAGTCGCCCGCACGTCGCCTCGTTATCATCGCCTCGCGTCCCCCCGCCCCGACACGCGTTTCACCGCTTCCCGCTCCGCCGTCACGGACTCGCCTCGCTCCGCCCAATGACTCCGATCCGACAAATGTCGAGACCGGTCCGGTGCACTCGGCGACTCGGCCCCGCGGGCGGCCACGGCAAACGAATCCGAGCGCGACCTGCCACGCCAAGGGTTCTCGGCAGGTCCACGCAATGCGTTCCGGAGCGTTCGCCCC
>JAJFTU010000345.1 GCA_021372775.1 bacterium
ACCGCGTTGAAGAGCGTGCTCTTGCCGCAGTTCGGCTGTCCGACGAGGACGAGTCTCACGATTCGACGACGACCTTCCGCGCCAGCCCCCGGCCGATGGCGAACCGCGAGCCGTCGATCTCGACCACGACCGGCCCGCCCATGGGGCCACGCACGAGGACGCTGACGGTGACGCCGGGGAGGAGGCCCATGTTGGCCAAGCGCGCCCGAACGTCGCGCCCGCCGTTGATGTCGGTGACCCGCACCGGCGTTCCGGCCGACGCCCTTTCCAACGTGTCCGTCACCAGCGTTCCTCCGCGCGCGGCGCTGCGGGCTTCGACATCTCCCGACACCGGAATGGTAGGTTCACTGAATCCGTGAAGCAATTCGGTCGCAGGCGTTTCGCAGGAAAATCGTGAGAAGCGACACGATGCGCCATGTCCGCGAGATGCCGTTCGCTGCGGCTGATGTTCATTCTCTTTGTCGCACCTGCCGACAAGACGGCTTACCCGCCCGCGCCTCGCGTTTGCCGCCCGCCTCCCGCCGTGGATCCAGCGGAACGTTGCCTTTCGTCGTGAAAGGCAGGATTGCGCGGGAATCGAGTCGGGCGGCAGGCGCGGTGGGGGCGCCGTTGTTCCGACGTCGTGATCGGCGCGCCAGCCGCCCCTACATTTCCGCCGAACGTGTCCGCGCAAGGCGCCGTCGCGTTCGGTCCATAACGTGCCGCAATCTGCGGTACGATGGCGAACGGCGGCCTAAGCCCGCCCGGGGGGAGACCAGATGGGCGCGATCGACGTGAAGCGGTTCCGTACGGGGGTGGCCGCCGTGCCGCGGGCCGCGACGCGGCCGGAGCCCGCGGCCTCGCGCCGCTTCGAGGGGCAGATCGACGAGTCGCCCGTCGCGACGCGCGCCTTCGGGCAGGTCGTCTGCTTCGTCCAGGAAGGGTTGAAGGACTTCGAGGGCCCGACGCCGGAGCTGCTGCGGATCGTCTTCGGGATCCAGCAGGACTGGCGCGCGGCGGCGTGGGTCGCCGTGCACTCGTTCGGCGGGGAGTCGGGAGCGTCCGCGGTGCGGCGCTTCCACGGCAAGGACTTCGTCCGCGGCGTGCGGGACGTCGCGAAGACGGCGGAACGGATCAAGGCCGCGGCCGCCGCGGGACCGGCCGCGACGAACCTGTTCGTGGACGCGCTCTTCGAGCGGCCGAGCCGCGACGCCGGCGCCGACTTCTGCGGGAAGGACCTGCTGCTCTTCTTCTGCCGCGACCGCTCCCTCCGCCTCGCGCGGGATCTCGGAATGCGGGGCTTGCGGCTGCGCCGCCACTGCCTGTGGCTCTTCTTCGAGGACGACGACGCGATGGAACTCCACGGATACCTGCCGCCGCTCCACTCATGAGGACCGCGACGCGCCGGGAAAGCGCGCTTCCGGGGCCGCGGCGCACGGCGCGCCGCGCGAACGGGGCGGCCGGCGCGGGTCCTCGGGAGGAGTCGTGCGCAAGAGTCAACGCAGCAAGCGTCGCGACCGCGGCGCCGTCCGGCGGGCGACGAAGCGGAACCCGCGCCGCCGCGCCGCGTGGCGGACGAAGAAGCGGCGGGCGCGCCGCCGCGCCGCGCGGCGGCAGCGGCTCGCCGACAAGTGGCTCTCGTACCACTGCGTCGGCCTGAATCTTCCCTGCCTCGAAGACGACTACGAGTTTCCGTGGCACGCGCGGCTCCGTTTCGCCGTCCGCGAGGGGATGCCGCATTGGCTGCGGGACGTCTCCCGCAAGCTCGACGACGCGCTGTGGTGGTTCCGGCACCGCCTCGACCCCCGCCGTCGCTTCCACGTCGTGCCCACCGGACTGAAGCCCGGCTACCTCGACCCCGACGTGCGGATTCTCCACGCGTCGTTCGAGCTGTTCCGGCGCTGGTACGAGTACATGTCGTCGATGGTTTGCCGGGACGATCCGGATCTGCCCCCGGACTACGCCACGCTGCGCGAGCTCTACGTCTGGTGGACCAAGGGACGCGCCGAGGAGACGGCCGCGGTGGATGCGGTGCTCATGCGCTCGGCGAATCCGATCGAGCTTCAGGAAATGGGGATTCCGCACGATCCGCGGGAGTCCGTGGCCATGCTGGCGCTGCAGGAGCGGCTGGAGTCGAAGGACGACGTACAGCTCGCGCGCCTCGCGCTGCTGCGGCGACACCTCGAGTATCCCTGACCGGCCGTCGCCGGCGCCCCGCCCGCGCGACGGGGCGCCGGCGGCCCCGCGCGCGGGCGTTCGGCGCCACAATGCGCGCGGGGACCCGCGGGAAGAGCGCGGCGCCCAGCTTTCGGGGGAGCGCGATGGACATCGAGTTCCACCACGACCTGACCTATCTCGTCGCGGCGCGGGCGGGGTACGCCCCGCGCGAGGCGGCGACGATCGCCCACGCCGCGCAGCTCGTGGACGACAACAACGTCCGCTGGGAGATCGGCAAGGGCGGGCCGGACGCGCTCCGCAACTACATCAGCCAAACGATGAACATCGCGCGGCCGCGCCGCGAGCTGTTCCGCGTCTACTGCCTCTTCCACTTCGTCCCCGGCGACCCGGCCGCGCCCGCCGCGCAGCGGCGCGACGGCGCGATGCACCGCATGGTCGCGACTCCCGGCGCCGCCCCGGCACGGCGCGCGCTCGCCGCGGCGCGCGCCTCGGGCAACCTCCACCGCGTCGGCGTCGCCGCGCACGCCTTCG
>JAJFTU010000346.1 GCA_021372775.1 bacterium
ACCGCGTTGAAGAGCGTGCTCTTGCCGCAGTTCGGCTGTCCGACGAGGACGAGTCTCACGATTCGACGACGACCTTCCGCGCCAGCCCCCGGCCGATGGCGAACCGCGAGCCGTCGATCTCGACCACGACCGGCCCGCCCAAGGGGCCGCGCACGAGGACGTGGACGGTGACGCCGGGGAGGAGGCCCATGTTGGCCAGGCGCGCCCGAACGTCGCGCCCGCCGTTGATGTCGGTGACCCGCACCGGCGCTCCGGCCGACGCCCTTTCCAACGTGTCCGTCACCAGCGTTCCTCCGCGCGCGGCGCTGCGGGCTTCGACATCTCCCGACACCGGAATGGTAGGTTCACTGAATCCTTGAAGCAATTCGGTCGCAGGCATTTCGCAGGAAAATCGTGAGAAGCGACTCGATGCGCGCTGTTCGCCCGGGGCCGCCCACGTTGCCCAACGTTCAATCCCTTTGTCGCTTCTGCGAACGAAACAGGCTTACCCGCCCGCCCCTCGCGTTTGCCGCCCGCCTCCCGCCGCGCGGGGTCCGCGTCCGCCGTAGGGGAGGCTGGCGCGCCCCGACGGTCGTCGGACCGCGGACGATTCCTCCGCGCCTGCCTCCCGACGTGAACACGCGGAACGTTGCCTTTGGACGTTGAACGGCAAGGTGGTGCGAGGCTCGCGTCCGCCGTAGGGGAGGCTGGCGCGTCCCGACGGTCGTCGGACCGCGGACGATTCCTCCGCGCCTGCCTCCCGACGTGGACCCCGCGGAACGTTGCCCTTCGTCGTGAAAGGCAGGATTGCGCGGAAATCGAGTCGGGCGGCAGGCGCGGTGGGGGCGTCGTTGTTCCGACGAAGATCGTGGCGCGCCAGCCGCCCCTACGTGTTTAACGTGTCCGTGCAAGGCGACGACGCATCCACCGGTCCATAACGTGCCGCACGGCGCGCTACAATGAAACCAGTCGGCGGACGTCCGCCGCGAGGGGGGACGAGATGGGCGTGATCGACGTGAAACGTTTCCGGTCGGCCGTGGCCGCCGTACCGCGGGCCGCGACGCGGCCGGAGCCCGCGGCCTCCCGCCGCTTCGAAGGACAGATCGACGAGTCGCCCGTCGCGACGCGCGCCTTCGGGCAGGTCGTCTGCTTCGTCCAGGAAGGGTTGAAGGACTACGAGGGCTCGACGCCGGAGCTGCTGCGGATCGTCTTCGGGATCCAGCAGGACTGGCGCGCGGCGGCGTGGGTCGCCGTGCACTCGTTCGGCGGGGAGTCGGGAGCGACCGCGGTGCGGCGCTTCCACGGCAAGGACTTCGTCCGCGGCGTACGGGACGTCGCGAAAACGACGGAACGGATCAAGGCCGCGGCCGCGGCGGGACCGGCCGCGACGAACCTCTTCGTGGACGCGCTCTTCGAGCGGCCGAGCCGCGACGCCGGCGCCGACTTCTGCGGGAAGGATCTGCTGCTCTTCTTCTGCCGCGACCGCTCCCTCCGCCTCGCGCAGGATCTAGGAATGCGGGGCTCGAGGCTGCGCCGCCACTGCCTGTGGCTCTTCTTCGAGGACGACGACGCGATGGAACTCCACGGATACCTGCCGCCGCTCCACCCATGAGGACCGCGACGCGCCGGGAAAGCGCGCTTCCGGGACCGCGGCGCAGGGTGCGCCGCGCGAACGGAGCGGCCGGCGCGGGCCCTCGGGAGGAGCTGTGCGCAAGAGCCAACGACGCACGCGTCGCGACCGACGCGGCGCGCCCCGGCGGACCAAGAACCAAAGCGCGCGCCGCCGCGCCGCGCGGCAAACGAAGAGCCGGAGCGCTCGGCGCCGCACTGCGCGGCTGGCGAAGAAGCGGAGAGCGCGCCTCTACCGCGCGCGGTTGGAGCGCCTGTCCGGCGAGTGGTTCGCCCACCACTGTACGGTCCTGAGGCTTCCCGACCGCTACTACGACGACGATGCGGACCCCGCCGAGTTCAAGCCCTCTTGGCGCGAGAGGATCCGTCTCGCCCTCGACGAAGCGAAGCCCGAGTGGCTCGACCGCCTCCTCCGCAAGATCGACGATGCGCGTTGGTGGATTCGGTGCCGCCTCGATCCCCGTCGTCGCCTTCACGTCGTGCCGACCGGGCTGAAGCCCGGCTGCTACGGCGCCGACATGCGGATCCTCCACGCGTCGTTCGAACTGCTCCGGCGATGGTACGAAAAGGTCTCCCCGATGATCCCGTGGGACGACCGGGATCTCCCCGCGCACTACGCGACGCTGCGCGAGCTCTACGTCTGGTGGACGCAGGAACGCGCGGCGGAGATCGCCGCGATGGACGAGGTGATCGAGCGTTCGGGGAACCCGATCGAACTTCAGGAGCAGGGGATCCCGACCGATCCGTGGGAGTCGGTCGCCATCCTCGCGATGCAGGAGGAGTTGGAGGAAAAGGAGGACACGCAGCTCGCGCGGCTCGCGCTGCTGCGCCGACACCTCATCCTCCCGTGAACGGCCGCCGCCGGCGCCCCGCCCTCGCGCGCGGGCGCCGGCGGCTCGCCCCGCGCTTCGCTCCGCGCCCTTGCGCACCGGCGCCGGCGGCACGCCCCGCGCTTGCCGCTCCAAGCGAACGGGCCCGCGCCCCGCGCGCGGCCGTTCGGCGCCACAATGCGCGCGGGGACCCACGGGAAGAGCGCGGCGCCCAGCTTTCGGGGGCGCGCGATGGACATCGAGTTCCACCACGACCTGACCTATCTCGTCGCGGCGCGGGCGGGGTACGCCCCGCGCGACGCGGCGACGATCGCCCACGCCGCGCAGCTCGTGGACGACAACAACGTCCGCTGGGAGATCGGCAAGGGCGGGCCGGACGCGCTCCGCAACTACATCAGCCAGACGATGAACATCGCGCGTCCGCGCCGCGAGCTGTTCCGCGTCTACTGCCTCTTCCACTTCGTTCCCGGCGACCCCACCGCGCCCGCCGCGCAGCGGCGCGACGGCGCGATGCACCGCATGGTCGCGACTCCCGGCGCCGCCCCGGCACGGCGCGCGCTCGCCGCGGCGCGCGCCTCGGGCAACCTCCACCGCGTCGGCGTCGCCGCGCACGCCTTCG
>JAJFTU010000347.1 GCA_021372775.1 bacterium
GCCTTCGGCGACTTCCGCGAGACGGCCGGCGTCGCCGGGCTGTTCATGCTGCGCGTGGACCGGCTCGCCCTCTGGCTCGACGTCCTCTTCGCCCTCGCCGGCCTCGCCACCGTGCTGCTGCTGCCGCACTACCTCGAGAAGGCGAAGGCCCACCGCCCCGAGGTCTACCCGCTCTCGTTCCTCGCCGTCGCCGGCATGACGCTGATGGTCGGCAGCGAGAACCTGGTGATGATCTTCCTCGGGCTGGAGATCCTCTCCATTCCGCTCTACGTCCTCGTCGGGATGGCGCGGGAGAAGGCCGAGGCGGTTGAGGGCTCGCTGAAGTACTTCCTGCTCGGCGCCTTCTCCACCTGCTTCCTCGTCTACGGCCTCGCGCTCGTCCTCGCCGCGACCGGCCACTTCGACCTGCCGGGGATCGCCGCCGCGCTGCGCGCGAACGACGGCATGGCGCCGTACGGTTCCGTCGCGCTCTTCACCGGCCTCGCGTTGATCCTCGTCGCCTTCGCCTTCAAGGTCGGCGCGGCGCCGTTCCAGTTCTGGGTGCCCGACGTCTATCAGGCGGCGCCGACGCCGGTCGCGGGGTTCATGGCGGTCGGCACGAAGGCGGCGGCGTTCGTCGTGCTGCTGCGCGTGCTGCACACCGGCTTCGGCGGCGCGCCGGAGACGGCGCAGCGCTGGGGCGCCGCGGTCGCCGCGCTCTCCGCGCTGACGATGATCGTCGGCAACCTGCTCGCCCTCGCCCAGCGGCGGCTGAAGCGGCTGCTCGCCTACTCCAGCGTCGCGCACGCCGGCTACCTCGCCTTGGCGCTGCTCGCGCCGCTGCCGGTGGCCGCGCCGAACCTCGTCTTCTACCTCTTCGCGTACGGCTTCATGACGATCGGCGCCTTCGCCGTCGTCTCGCTCTTCCAGCGCGAAGGGGCGGACGCCGACGACCTGTTCCAGTTCGCGGGGCTCTGGAAGCGCCGCCCGTGGCTCGCCGGATCGCTGGCGATCTTCCTGCTGTCGATGGCCGGCATTCCGCCGCTCGCCGGGTTCGACGGCAAGCTGGTGATCTTCCTCGCCGCGCTGCAGTCGGGGCACGCCGGCCTCGCCGCGTTGATGGCCGTGGCGGCGGTCGTGGGCGCGGCCTACTACCTGCGCGTGGTGACGACGATGTTCCTGCGCGAGCCGGAGGACCCGCTCTCGGCGGAGATCCGCGTGCCTCTCTCCGCGCGCTTCGTGCTCGGCGCGGCGGTTCTCGGCACGATCATCCTCGGCGTCTTCCCCGGCCTCCTCCTCGATCCCCTCTCCCTCGTCCACCGCGCCCTGGCCCCGCTCTCCTGATCCGCCCGGCGTGAACACCGACGCCGCCGTTCTCTGAACCCAACGCCGCGCGCCGATCATTGCGCGCGCCGAAATCGCCGAATGCCGGTGCCGCTGCCGCTGTTCAGCGGTTGCTTGGCCGCCGCCTCAAAATCGGGTGCGGTGACCTGCGTGTCGGCGGGCTGTTGGTTGCCACGCGAAGCGATCATTCGTCGGCGATCTCCAGCGGTGTCTTCATGACTTCGGTCAGCAACAGAAAGCCCGAAAGCCGCCGCAAAAAAGTTGACGGCTTCTGGGGCGAGGGCTACAGTCGCAACGAAGTTCGGGCACAGGTGTAGCGGTCACCTGTGAACGGCGAAAGCGGGTGGAGCGTGCCTTCAGTGTGGCGGTCTTTCCGTCGAGCACTCTGGCCCCGGCAGACAATTGCGGTATCCCAACTCAGCGAGCGGGGATGCGGCGCTGCAGCATTGGCGACCGTGTTTCGGGCGCACGGCGTCCATGTCTCTCTCTTTGAGATTGAGAGGGCAATCGACATCGATGGCGACGGTGCCAGCCTCGGCAGTCTCATTGAGGCGGCGGATAGATGGGGCTTCGACGGCAAAGGAATCAGGACGAACAGAACAGGCCTTGGAACAGTTCGACTTCCAGCCATCGCTCATCTTCGTCGCGCAACAGGCGACCACTATGTAGTCGTCGAGAAGACATGGCGCAACGGCGACGTGCTAATCGCCGACCCCGCCACGGCCCGATCTGAGCGGCTCGCTGCCGCGCAGTTCGAGCGGGAGTGGACGGGCGTTGCGCTGGTTCTAGCGCCCCGCAAAGAAGCGAGAAATAGAAGCTCCCGCGCCGGCCTGCGGTTGTCCGACGTGGCGCGTGGGCGCAAACGACGTATCACCGTCGCGCTCGGTCTCGCGGCCGCCGCAACAGCGCTTTCGCTGCTGCCCGCACTCTACCTTCAATACCTGATCGACACTGTGATCGCATCCGACAGCGCGGCGCGCCTCTGGCGGCTGACGGTCGGTGTTCTCGCCCTCTGTGTGCTCCAATGCGCGGCGCAGGTTGGTCGAGACTACGTTTCTTCCCTGACTGCGCGGCAAATTGACGCCCAATTGCAGAATCGCTTTGCGCGTCATCTTCTCGACTTGCCGGTCTCGTTTCATCTCGTGTTCCGTGCGGGTGACGTATTCAATCGCTTCAACGAGGTGCTGAAGGTCCGTGGTCTCCTCACATCCTACGGACTGTCCGCCGCGCTCGACGCCGTCCTTCTCGCGGCTGGAATCGGCATCTTGGTGAACTACAACATGGGTCTAGCCTGCATCGCGCTCATCGCGCTCCCACTGTTCCTCGCCCTGGCGCGCTTCAGCGCACCGGCGACGAAGAGACTGCGCGCGGAGGCCGTCGAGGCCGCGTCCGCCGTGTCGTCGAACCTCACGGACTTTCTGTATGGAATCACCGTCATCAAGGCGTTCGGCACCGAGTCCGTCGTCGCGGCGAGGATGGAGAGAGCTCTCTCCCGAATGCATGATGCCCTCTACCGTTCGTCGCTGGCGATGTCCAGAGTCGGAGGCGGTTTGATGGTGCTCACAGGGGTCACCACGGCCGCGACGGCGACGTTCGGATGCCTTCTTGTCCTTCGACACGAGCTGACAGTTGGCGCCTTAGTTGGGTTCTTCGGCGTCTTGGGCGTCCTGCTTGCTCCGGCGCAGCGTCTTGCGGAGACGATAACTCAGTGTCAGGACGCGTTCGTCGCTCGCGATCGCGTCGGCGAGGTTCTGGCCATCCCGACCGAGACCACCCTCGCTCCCGGCTGCCGCCGCAGAGAGCTGACGGGCGATCTTCGTTTCGAGCACGTTGGCTTTGGCTATCAAGGAGGGCGGCCTATCTTGGAGGATATTGATCTCAGCATTCCTGCCGGAGCGCGAGTCGGTCTCCTGGGCGTCAGCGGCTGCGGAAAGACCACTCTGCTGAATCTCCTTCTCCGGTTCCACGTTCCATCTGCCGGCTGCATCCGTGTTGACGGCGTCCCAGTAGGCGAACTCGATCTCCTGGATTACCGACGCCAACTCGCCTTGGTCCCGCAGGATTGCTACCTGCTGACAGGGACAATCCGGGACAACGTTCTTATGGGCAGACCAGGCATAACCGATGAGCAGCTTGATGAAGCAATTCGAGTTGCCGGACTCCTGCCGCTCGTCGGGCGAATGCGGTACGGCATGGATACTCCCGTCGGTGAACGCGGCGCACTCTTGTCCGGCGGCGAACGTCAGCGCGTCGCGGTCGCCCGGGCGCTGGCTGGTCACCCTCGGCTCCTCCTGCTTGACGAGCCTACGAGCGCGCTGGACACAATCACCGAGCTGGCGATGCTTGAATCACTGATTTCCATGACGGACGGTGCCACCGTTCTGGTCGCATCGCACCGTCTGAGCACCGTTGCGAGCTGCGATCTTCTGGCCGTGATCCAACAGGGGAGAATTGTCGAGTATGGACGGCCGCGGGATCTGCTGGCCGGAGATGGTCTCTTCAGGCGGATGATGCGGGAGCAACTCCCCTTCCTGTCGGCCCCGGCGGCCGAGAAGGACGCGTGGCTTACCGCATAGCAAGTTCGACGAGTCATTCTCGCTGGAGCGCGTGACCATGCGACGTCGATCATGCCTGCTCGTCGGTCTGCTGTCTCTAGCCGCCGCATGCGGCGTCGCGTTCGGCGGCGCTGATGGTACGTCGGGCGGTGAACGAAGCCTGCTGGAGCTTGAGAAGCAGAAAGTGGCGCTGCGCACGGCGCAGGCGGACTACGACCGTGTCGTCCGGATGTTCGGGGCCGGTCTCATGTCGCGCGCCGATCTGGACCGCGAAAGCGCGAAGCTAGAAACGGCGAGGCTGTCGTTTCAGCAGAGCATGGTGGACGTTCTCGCTCTTCGACCGCGCGTCGGCGTCGTGCGGGCCGTGAAATATCGCGCGGCGGACGGAAAGAAGCGGATACGCGTAGAGATCCAGAATGATACGCGCCCCTTCGATCCCCGGGAGTTCGGCATCGCGGAGGGCGCCGGAGCCGAAGGGGAGGTTGCGCGCGCCGTCGGTGAAAGGTCGATTCACGACCTGTTCGTCTCGTTGTCCGCGTCGGCCTCTTCGGATCCCGCGACCAGCGCCGCAAGAGGCACAATCATCGCGTTGCCCTACCAGCGCTGCGTTCGCGACCTTCCGGTCGGACAACCCGCGGTGCTGGATTTCGAGCTTCTTCGGGATGTGTCCAGCGTCAGCATCCAGCTCGAAGGTCGAGGAATTCAGAGCGCCGTGGACATCGAACTGGAGCAGGAACTGGGCGGCGGCGGGGTTACCCTTACTTCGACGCAGGTCAGCCAAGAAGCGGATCTCGGCTCGGAGGCGAAATTCCGTTTGGTCCTCGAGCGGTCCAGCGTCGATGAGCGGAGCTTCTGGCTGAAGGCGATCAACCTCCCGCCGCAGGCCGAGCATGCGTTTGTCGACTCAAAGACGGATGCGCGCTTGACGCGCATACAAGTTCCCGCCGGAACGTCGCACGTCGAAATGGAACTTCGCGTCGCTCTCCCCGCTGCTGGGGATGAGCGGATTCCGGTCGGTCGGCCGTTGACGTTCTGGGCGGTCGTCGGAGACGACTCCGTGGCGCAGGCCTTCGCGGAGGGGCGGGCATACAGCGACCGAGAAATCCAGTCATCGCATGTCGCCGCCGTGAGATTGGAACTCACGCCGAGAGGAATGGGGAAGTTGGAGGTCACCGCGCCGACTCTGCTCGTGGAAACAGGAGCGGGGGACTCCGTTGACGTGCCGCTGGAGATAAGCAACACAGGATCGTGCCGTCTAGACAACCTCCGAGTCAAAGTCGATGCGCCCTCTGGATGGGAGACGCAAGCGACGCCGCCGACCGTGGCATCTCTCGATGTAGGGCAGAAGACGTCGTTCGCCGTGCGAGTCGTTCCTCCGGACGGCGCGACGGTGGGTGACTACGAAGTGCGGCTGCGCCCGGAGTGTTCGGCGCATAGCGTGTCGCTCGACTTGGAGCCAAAGGTGCTCAGGGTGGCCGTCCGCTCGCACGGCGGGGTCCTGCGCGGTCTCGCGCTTCTTGCGCTTGTGGGCGGCGTGGTCGGTTGGCTGCTGGTTCGCACGCTCAGACGCGCGCGGCAGTGAGGTGGGACGATGATACTTATCGAGGGGCTGACGAAGAGATATGAGGACGTCCTCGCGCTCGATCATCTGGACCTGACGGTCAGGGCGGGAGAGATCTGCTGCCTCCTTGGAGCGAACGGCGCCGGGAAATCTACCACGATCAACATACTGCTCAATTTCATTCAGCCGACCGAGGGGCGAGCGACGATCAATCGCGCCGACGTGACTCAGGAGCCGCTGGCGGCGCGAAGTAACGTGGCGTATCTCCCGGAGAACGTCTTCCTGTACGGGAGCATGTCGGTCCGGCAGAACCTGTCGTTCTTTTCCGAGATCGCAGGCCGCGGCGAAGTGCGGCGGTCCGAGGCGGAAACGACGCTCGAACAGGTGGGGCTCGGTCGAGACGTCTGTGCGCGAAAGGTGAAGACGCTTTCGAAGGGCATGCGGCAGAAGGTCGGCGTCGCTGCCTGCCTGCTGAAACAAGCGCCGGTACTGATCATGGACGAGCCGATGTCGGGACTCGATCCAAAGGCGATGGTCGAACTCACGGCGCTGCTGCTCGGCCAACGGGAGCGGGGCAAGGCGATCTTGATCTCGACGCACGACGTGTTCCGGGCGCGCCAGATGGCAGACAGAATCGTGATTCTCCGGGACGGTCGGAAGGTGGCGGATCGAACGCGCAGCGAACTGGCCGGCGAAGACCTCGAAGCACTCTATCTTCAATGCATGAGCGACGAGCAGTCGCGTCCGTCGCGGCCGGGCCGCGAGGAGGGATTGCAATGAGCGCCATCGAAGGAAACGCGCCGGCGATTCCTGCGCCCGCGCAGGCCATCGGCGCGATCGCGCGAAGGGAACTGCGCGAGCACTTCACGAGCCTGCGCTTCGTCGTTATCGGGATATTGGTTCTCGTCATGACGCCGCTCGCGGTCTATGTTGGCGCGCGCGACTATGCGTCACGGCGGGACGATTGGGCGCGCCATGTCGCTGACCGCCAGAAGCTTGCCGAGGGACCAGCGGGGATCGTCAAGGGCATGGACCTGCCCTACACGCAGGGCAACGACCTTGAGGTCCTGCGAGTCGTGAGGCCTCCGTCGCGATGGAGCGTATTGGTCCGCGGCGTTGATGCGAGCCTGCCGGCGTACTGGGATTTCGGTCCGTCCGGCGTCGAACCCGGTTCGCCGGCGACTCAGACCCTGAGACTCACGGACGCATACGGGATGCTGGACATGGAGTTCATCGTCCGCGTCGCGCTAGGCCTACTTGCCATCCTTCTCGCCTTCGACGCAGTGTGCGGAGAGAAGGAGCTAGGGACGCTTCGAGCGGTGCTCGCGCAGCCCGTGTCGCGCGTCGCCTTCCTCACCGCGAAGCTGATCGGCGGCGCGATCACGCTCGTCGTGCCGTGGGCCGCCGCTCTGCTTCTCGGCGTCGCGACGGCCGGTCTCATGAACGTCGATCTTCTTCGGGGTGCCGATCTGGCGCGACTTGCGGCGCTCTTCTGTGTCGGCGCGCTCTACCTTGTCGTTCTCTTTGCGTTTGGCCTCCTTGTTTCGTCTCTTGCCGCCAACCAGAAGAGCGCCCTTGTCGTTGCGCTCGTGGCGTGGGTGCTCGTAACGCTCGCGCTGCCGCCAACCGCAAGCATGTGCGCAAGGGCCGTCGTGCCGGTACCGTCGCAGGAGGCGATTGCGGCGCGGAGGCAGTTCATATCGCAGGATCTGGAGCGAGAGGCGGAGTTGCGCCGCGGCGACGTGTTCCGCGACGTTACGGGTGCGACGCGAGTCAGCCTGGAGCTGTTCGAACGATTCGACAAGGAACTGCGGCGAGGGCTCGCGGCCGCCCAATCGGAATCGTGGGCGAAGCGACGTCGGGTCTTGGGGGACCTTGACGCTGAGTGGAAGCGCCGTGTGTCGGCGCAGGACCAAGCAGCGATCGTGATGGCGTCGGCAAGCCCTGGCGCGCTATTCGCGCGTGCTGCCGCGAACATCGTTGGAACAGGAGACGACGAGACGCGTGGCTGGAACGCGGCAGTCCAGTGGCACGCAGGACAACTGGAAACGGCCATATTCCAGTCGCCGCCGTCGTTCTATCTCAGGACCGCAAACGGCCAAGCATACTTCGAGCAGCGTCCGGGGGTCCCCGTCGCGGACCTGCCGAGTTTCAGTGAGCCGAGGGACGGCGTGGCAGAGGCGGTCAGCTCGTCCTTGGCGGCGTTGCTGCTTCTCACGGGAATGGCGGCTCTCTTCGTCTCGGCGGGCTATCGGGCTTTCGCGCGGTACGACGTGCGGTGAAGGACTGCCGATGCGAGGCGAGGTGGAACGGATGGACCCATTTCGCGGAATCGTTGGGCTGCGTGACCTAAAGGACACGGCAAGACGGCTCGCCGAGGAGGAGTCACCGCTGCTCCTCCTCGGTGAGACCGGCGTCGGGAAGAACCTATTCGCGAAGGCGATCCACGAAGCGAGCGCCGAGTCCCCTCGGGAACTCGTCACGGTGCATTGCCCGAGCGTGCCCCCTTCCCTCTTTGAGTCGGAACTGTTTGGGCACCGAAGAGGTGCGTACACGGACGCGCGCGAGGAGCGCGTCGGCGCAATCGGTGCGGCCGAAGGCGGCACCGTTCTCTTCGACGAGATTGGAGAGCTCTCTCTGGAGGCGCAGTCGAAACTCCTCCGGGTTGTGGAGGAGCGCCGCTATTGTCGACTGGGGGAGTCGCGCGAGCGACAAGTAGAGGCACGATTCCTCTTCGCGACGAATCGAGATCTCGCGGCGATGATCGAAGATGGTGGGTTTCGACGCGACCTGTACTTCAGAATCGCGACCTATTGCCTCGAGATCCCGCCGCTGCGGGAGCGGGGTCCGGAAGTGGCGGAGCTCGCTGCCGTGCTCTGGGCGAAGGCCACCGGCTGTCAGGGGGTGCCTCTTGAGACGGCGGAAATCGACGCGTTGCTGTCCTATGACTTTCCCGGCAATGTGCGGGAGCTGGACGGGTTGCTAAAGCGGGTCTGGTTCGGGACGAAGACCGGGGGCCAATCCCGGCTTGCGTTGCTACGGCACGAACTGGAGTGCATGTCCTGGCGGCGCGGAACTCAGAGCGTCCCGCCTTCAGGCGGGCTCTCGGTGACCAGTCTTGGGACGGGATTGTCGTTCTGGTCCGACGTGCGCGATCCATATCTTCGCCGCGAGATCAACCGCGAGGAGCTACGCGCCTTTCTGGAAGCGAGCTACGAACTGGCAGGTCGGAGCCTGAAGCGCTTGGCACCGCTTCTGGGCGTGGACGACTGCGACTACAAGAGGTTCGTCGATTTCGTCGGCAGACATGGCTTCACCGCGCGGCAACTTGGGCGGGGCAAAGTAACGCGGGGGGGGGCTGAGGCTAGTCGTGGCGGAGATGCCGGGATCGCGTCCGCGCGCGAAAGATGTCGCGCCACAGCGCGAACGAAGTCTTGACAGACGGGTCACACGCGGCCTTCCACCGGGCATGGCCATTGCACATGCGTGGTGCGAAGGAGGTCAACCGAACATGAAAGACACGAAGCACATGAAGGACACGCCGCGAATCGAGACGCTGAGGTTCCCGGAGCTGCGGAACACCAAGGGTGGGACCAAGGACGCGACGGTGTCCGACGGTACGTCAGGCGGCAGCGGTGGCGGGCCCAACACGCCGTCCACCGCCTGCATCTGCGTCTGCGCGCAGCGGCCGTAGCGAACGGCGACCGCGCGGGGGAGCAGATACCGCACTGCTCCCCCGCGGAATTCCCCTGCGAGGAGTGACCGATGGTCGAGGGGACTTGGGAAGCCCGAATATCAGACGATGTTCGCGTTCACCGGCTGCCCGACGGCACGATCGCCGCGTGGAATCGATTTGCGCCCTCTGTCGTTCTGATCCCCGAGCGCAGGTGGGCCGCACTCTGCGACCTCGCAGCGGGGCGACCTTGCACCGGCGAGGGAATCGACGACGAGACGCTCCAGCATCTGGTGGAACGCGGCATTCTTGTCGAGGGCTGCCGAGAGTCATGCGCCGCGCGGTTCGACAACGATGTGCTCAACGCGCTGGACGATCTTGATCGTGAGTCGGCGACGTTTCTCGCCAACCGAGAGCCATACAGTAGTCTTCACATAACGAACCAAGCGTGCAACTTGGGATGTCCATACTGCGTGTCGCGATACGCGAGGCAACGGGAGGACGGCCTGCGGCACGATGGCGGAGACTCCGCGCGGTGGACGGCCATCGTCCAGATCCTAGACCAGTTCCTTGGGCGCAAGCGCGCGGACCGCGCGACCGCGACGCTCATCGACTTCAATGGTGGGGAGTTTCTCCTTGAATGGGACCTCTTGACGCGCGTCGTGCGCCACGCCGAGTCCAGGTTCCCCGATGTCCGGATTCACTACGCGCTGAACAGCAACATGACGTTGATGGGCGGCGACAAAGCAGAGTTCCTAGCAAGGCGCGGCTTCAGAGTGTACGCGAGCATCGATGGCTACCGACGCGTGCATGATAGATCCCGGACCTACAAGAACGGACGAGGCTCCTTCGAAGAAGTAATGCGCGGCATCAGAACGTACAATGCACACCGCCCGCCTACCCCGGTTGGCGGATTTCAGGGGACCATAAACGACTTTCGCGATTTCGACGTGGCGGCCCTATTCCGGATGAGTCGGCTCGGATTTCGAGAAGCTAGACTCAGCCCGAACCTGCTCGGCGTCACGGAAGAAGAAGCGGGCCGCCGTGCGGACGTCGTGACGAAGCTGTTCGAAACTGGTTTGAACAGAAAACTGGCTTATGTCGACGTCTACTTTGGCTCAGCGAAGACAGTAATGAACCTAGATCCATACCGCTTCTTCTTTCCCTGTATCGGTCTTTCGGCCACGCCGACACGCGGGCTAACCGTCAACGTGGACGCGCTCACCGTTTCCCATCTATGCGGGTTCGCGTCGAACGGGGCGGTGCCTTGGTCCGAGATGCACGGCGACATCTATAACCCGGCGGCGTGGATCGCGGCCCGCGCCTTTATCCGAAGGCGGTATGAGACGCTAAGGACCTCATGCCGGGGGTGCGATGTGGTCGGCGTCTGCCGCACTGGGTGTGTCCTGACAGGACTGGATAGCGCCAACGAGATCAACAGGGCCGCCTGTGCCTATCAGCGCAGAATGTGGCGGAACACCCTGGAGCTCGCATTTCGTCGAGTTGACGGGCGCAAGAAGGCAAGGGGCCCCAGGCGGCAATTGTCGGCGCGAGGTGGAGAGTAAGCCGACGCCGCGTCGAGGCCGCGTCGGTTTCCTGATTTACACTTGCGGCCCGGAGCGGAATCGTTCTCCGGGGTATTGCCGGCAAAGATGGGTGGTGCGGATGGGTTCGTCGTCGGACCGCACACGGCCGTGTCATTGGGGACGGGCGGCGTTCACTCCCGCCCATTTAAGTCGTGCGGGTCGATGGCCGGGGGGCCGATGAGGAAAGCAGCGGCGCTGCGTTCATTGGCGGCGATCGCCGTGTCGGCGGTGGGGTTCTTCTCGGCGCTGGGAGGTCCGCCGGAGGGGACGCGCAGCGTGCCGTCCCCGTCGTCGCGAACGGCGGCGGCGAACATCGCGGAGATCCCAAGTCCGCCCGAGGACGCGGGCGTCGGAGAATGGAGGGAGTATCTCCGACGCCGGCGAGTCGCAGCCGACGCCGCACGGCGCGAGGCTGCGTCGGCCAAAGCGGCGGCTGCCGTCTCGGCGCGCCAGCGCGCTGAACGGGAGCGGAAATTCGAAGAGGCGCGCGAGGATCCCGTCATGCTCATGAGCGAGCGGGAGGTGCGCGAAGCGCGTCTCGCGAAACTCGAAGAGGAACGCCGGGCTCTCGCAAGGCGTCTCGCCCTTCTCGAGGCGCTCTCGGCCATGGCCGAGCCGACCGCAGAGGAAACGGTCGGCGCCGCGCCGACTCGCGTTGTCGACGACTGTCCAGTGAGCAACGGCCGCGCTCTCTTGGACTCCAGTCCTCTCGGAAGGCCGGCGCCCTGCCGCGAGACTCCAACGGTGGACGACGATGCGCTCTACGCCAACGTTGATCTCGGCCCGTTTGTGACCCACCCTGACTTTGAAACAACGCAGAAGGAGGAGGCGGCGCTTCGGCGGCGGGTCGCCGAACTCCGAGATCAGATGCGCAGGCTCACTGTCGCGGGCGGTGATCCGAACCGCCGGGCGACGGTGTTGGACGACGTGCGGTGCGAGGCCGCGTGGACATTCG
>JAJFTU010000348.1 GCA_021372775.1 bacterium
GCCGCGGCGCCGGCGGGGCCGCGCTTCGGCGCCGTCCCGGCCGAGGATCCGGATCGCCGCGGCCTCGCCTCGTTCTGATCGACGGGCAGTCCGGGGACGCGCCCTCTCCGCGGGAGGGGGCGCGTCGTCGCGTCCCGGGCCGACATTGTCGGCGGTCCGCCGGCGTCCGAACCTCTCCGCTCCTGCCGCGGCGTGCAGTTTCCAGCCGGCCTCGCGCCGCCCGAGGGTCAAGGATTCATACAGTCCGCCCGATAAGTTTGACGCCGAGCGGAAGTGGGATCGGCGCGACATATCCTTTGGAGGCGGGATGGCGGACGCGGGCCGTGTGTTGCTCGTCGACGACGATCCAAGCGCGCTCGAAGCGCTGGCCAGCGCCCTCGCCGACGCCGGGTACACGGCCGAGGCGGCGAGCGACGGGCCCGCGGCGCTGCGGCTCGTGGGCCAGAAGCGGTTCGACCTGCTGATCGCCGACGCCGACCTGTCGTCGATGGACGGGCCGACCTTGGTCGCCCGCTCCCGCGAGCTCTCGCCGCAGCTTCCCGCGCTCCTCGTCACCGAGGACGGCGCCCCGGACGACGCGCTGCTCGCGCTGCGCGCCGGCGCCTTCGGCGCAATTCCTCGCTCGTCGTCGGCGGCGGACCTCTCGCGCACCGTGGGGCGCGCGCTCGAAGGGCGAGGCGAGCCTTCGTCGGAGCGCGCTCCGGCCGGCGAGCCGGCGCCCGAGCCGCGCGACGAGGCGCGCGAGGGAACGCTCGACGAGTTCGACGAGCTGGTCGGACCGAACCCGCGGATGCAGCGCGTCCTGAGCCTCGTGCGGACCGTCGCCCCCGCCCACAGCTCGGTGCTGCTCGACGGCGAGCCGGGGACGGGAAAGGCGCGCGCCGCCGCGGCGATCCACCGCCGCAGTCCGCGCGCCGGCGGGCCGTTCGTCCACTTCAATTGCTCCGCCTTCGGCGGCGCGGAGGTCGAGCGCGAGCTGTTCGGCCACGTCGAGGGGGCGTTCTCCGGCGCCGCCAGGGCGCGCGTCGGGGCGCTGCGCCGCGCGGACGGCGGAACGCTCTTTCTCGACGAGGTCGCCGACCTGCCGGCGGCGACGCAGATCAAGCTGCTCCGCGCGGTGCAGGACCGCGCGGCGACGCCGGTCGGCGGCGACGACCCGCTGCCGGTGGACGCGCGCTTCGTCGCCTCGACCGAGCGCGATCTGGCCGCGGAGGTGCGGGAGGGCCGGTTCCGCGAGGACCTCTACCTGCGGCTCGGCGTCATCCCGATCCACCTGCCGGCGCTGCGCGAGCGCGCGGACGACGTGCTCGTGCTCGCGAAGCGGTTCCTCGACCGGAACGCGGCGGCCTGCGGCAAGCGGCTCGACGGCTTCACCGAGAAGGCGCAGCAGATCCTCTGCCGCGCGCCGTGGCCGGGGAACGTGCGGGAGCTCGAGAACGCCGTGGAGCGGGCCGCCGTGCTCGCGGCGGGGCCTTTGGTGGACGTGGACGACCTGCCGCCCGACCTGCGCGGCGCGCCTCCTCCGGTGGACGGGGCGCTGAAGATCGAGACCTTCAACCTCGCCGAGGTCGAGGAGATCGTGATCCGGCGCGTCCTCGCGGCGACGAACGGCAACGTGAAGCGGTCGGCGCAGCTGCTCGGGGTCACGCGCGCGACGCTCTACGCCAAGATCCGCCGCTACGAACTGGCGCTGACCCGCTGAGACGAAAGCGCCGCCGGAGTCCCGGCGGCGCCTCGATCCGCGTCCGCGCGGCGCCCCGCTACTTCCAGCGGGTGTCGGTCGACTCGAAGATCTTGTCCGCGCTCTTGGCGACGAAGCCGGGATAGAGCTCGCCGGTCGCCGGGTCCACGTACCGCTTGGCGAACTCGTAGTAGCAGCTCGGGATCACCCGGCGGTCGCCGCCGGCGAACTCCCACTCGACGCGGCAGGCGAGGGTCGAGGACTGCTCGAGCAGGTCGCGCGGCGATCCCTTGATCGCGCCCCCCGATTCGTTGAGCCGGAAGCCGGAGCGGACGAGGTGCTCGTCGAGCGCCTCCAGCGAGGCGAACGACTTGAGCGCGTTGACGGAGACGGTGAAGTGGTTGACGCGCAGGCCGAAGGCGGCCAGCCAGCCGGCGTACTCCGATTCCTCGAGCAGGCGCCGGTAGGCGAGGTAGGAGACGCGCGGCCAGGTCGGCAGGTTCGTGAACAGCTCGGGGGAGCCCCAGAGGCTCTCCGGCACGTGGGCGACGAGCCCCCGGACGATCTTGGCCAGCTCTTCGCTGAACTCCTCGGTCAGCAGCTCGGAGACGAAGACGTGCGGGTAGGCGCCGGAAGGCCGGCGGAACGACATCGCGCGGAGCTTCTTCTCCTCGAAGCGGTACTCGCCGCTCGGCATGTACCCCAGACGGGCGAAGACCGAGGCGACCGACTCGAGCGCCAGCGGCCCGATGTTGAACGTGCGGAAGGCGACGTGGTCGTTGGCGACCGTCTCGCCGCGTTCCTCGAGGAGGTGGTGGATCCGCAGCGCGTCGGGCGTCGTGGAGCAGAAGTCGCGCCAGAAGAAGGCGAACAGTTCGTCCAACGTCGGTTGGGTCACGGCAAGCCTCCGGCGCGCCCGTTCGCGGGCGCGGTAGGGAAGCATACCGCGCTTGCGCGCCGCGACACGGCGCGATAATCTCCACGCTCGCTTGGGGCGAGAGCGGGCGTAGCTCAGTTGGTAGAGCATAAGCTTCCCAAGCTTAGGGTCGCGGGTTCGAATCCCGTCGCCCGCTCCAATGTCCGGCCTCCCACTTTCCGCGAAATTTCCCGACGACGAACGCCTCGGCGCGCGGCGACTCGCGTACGCTGTCTTCGAACCGGCGGGATCCGGATGCGGGACCGGCGCGGGATGCGTACATTCGGACCCACGAGGTCGCGGCGTCCTGCGTTCGGGGACATGGAGAGTCCAAAGCTCATGACGCGCGTGCTGCTGGTCGACGATCCCCGCTTGTTGGCCGAGGTCGAAGGTTCCGCGCTGGAACGGGCGGACCTCGAGATCATCGTGCCGCCGGCCGGGGCGGACATCGAACAGTTCGTGGCCGACCTGCGGCCGGCCGCGCTGGTCGTCGGCGAAGGGGACGCCTGCCCCTACGCCCTCGACCTCTGCCGCCGCCTCCGCTCGAACCCGCTCACCAGCGGCGTCGGGATCATCTACATCGGCATCGGGCTCAACCGGGAGCGGAGCCGCGAGGCGGGGGCCGACGTCTTCGTGCCGCGCCCGTTCACCAGGTTCGAGCTGCGCGAGGCGTTCCTGCGGGTCCTGCGGCTCAAGGACCGGATCGCCCTCCGGCGCCGCGTGGACCTGCCGGTCGAGCTGTCGGTCGGTCGGGACCACGTCCACGGCGCCTGCCGCGACCTGTCCCTCTCCGGCGCCTTCCTCGTCGCGGACTGCGCGGCGGCGGCGGGCGAGCGGGGGCGGATGCTGTTCGAGGCCGGCGGCCGCCGTTTCGAGCTCGGCGTCGAGGTCGTCCGCCGCGGGCATCTCCGTCCCGGGGAGGCGGGGGTCGGGGTGTCGTTCGTCGGTCTGGAACCGGCGATCGGCGTGCAGTTGTCCCGCTTTGTGCGGACGGTCGGCCCGACTGGCTGACTTAAGTCGCCCCAAAACGTTCAAGATCGGGCTAAATTGAGTGCGTGCGGCGAGGCGCCGGTCCGCGGGACCGTCGCGCGCGCCGCGGGGAGGGGATCCGACCGGGGGCGGTCCGGCGCGGCGTTGCCCGCGCCGAGCAGGGAGTTCGTCGATGCACGTGCTGGCAGGCCTGCCGTTGGCCGACGTCGCCGCTTTGCTTCCGGGACTCTTCGCCGCCTTCGTTGGCGCGGCGCTCTTCGGGGCCGGCTTCTGGGCCGCCCGGAGGCGGCGGCCCGACGGGCTCGCGGCGCTGGAGGAGGACGTGGAGCGCCTCGCCCGCGGCGAGTTCGGCGACGTCGCGGCGGAGATCCCGCGCGACGAGCGTCTCGCGCCGCTGGCCGACAAGCTCGGCGACGCCGCCCGCGCCCTCGCCTCCCGCTTCGGTCGGCGCGGCCTTAGGGTCGCGCTCCTCGCCGAGGCGTCGAGCGGCGGCGACGGGGCGGGGGCGATCGTCTTCGACCAGGACATGATGGTCGCCGCGGCGAGCCGCGGCGCGGCCCGCCTGCTCGGGACGAGCGAGGGGGAGCTCGAGGGACGTTCCGCGGCCGACGTGCTCGCGCCGGAGAGCTTCCGCGACCTCGCCAGCCTCGCCGCGGAGCGGCGTCGCGGGCGGGCGCCGTTCACGGCCGACCTGTCGTTCGTCGGCGCGTCGGGCGAGGTTCCGGCGACGGCGCAGGCGACGTGGCTGCCGGGCGCCGAGGGGCGTCTCGCGCTCCATCTCTCGGTCCACGCCGACATGCGGATCGACGAAGTCCCGCAGATCAAGCTGGAGCGGTACTGGGCGATCCTCTCCTACCTGCCGGACGGCGTGCTCGTCGTCAGCGACGGGCGGATCGTCGAGGCCAACCCGCAGGCCCGCAACTGGTTCGGCGAGACGGTGGACATGATCGGGCTCGCGGACCTCGTCGCGCCGGAGGAGCTGCCGGTCGTGATCGACGCCTGCGCGCGCGCCGCGGCGGGGGAGATCCTCGACGCGATCACCTGCCGCCTCGCGCCGAGCGGCTCCGGCCTGGCCCCGATGGAGGCGGAGCTCCTCGCCGCGCCGGTCTGGTTCGAGAACCGCCGCGCGGCGGCGTTGATCGTGCGCGACCTCGGCGAGGAGCGGCGGTACGCGCTGCTCGCGCGGGTCGCCGAGGCGCGCCTCGCCGCGGTCCTCGACGCCGTCGGCGACGCCGTGCTGCTCTTGGCCGCGCCGGCCTACGCCGACGCCGCGTGGCGGGTCGCGGCCGTCAACCGGCAACTGCTGCAGGGGCTGGAACTCGACCCGGCGGGGCTGCACGGGGCGCCGGCGGCGCACGTGCGCGCCGCCGCGGCGAAGCTGTTCAAGGATCCGGCGGCCTTCGAGGCGCTTTGCGCGCAGGCCGAGGCGGCCCCGGAGAGCGGCCACGTCGGCACGCTCGAGCTGGCGGGGATGCGCGGCGGCTCGGTGGACGTCGCCTTCGCGCCGGTGCGCGGCGGCCGCGGCGAACTGCTCGGGCGGGTCGTCGTGGCGCGGGGCGCGGCGCAGATCATGGACGTGGACAACGAGCTCGAGCAGGACGCGGCGAAGATCTCCCGCGCCCGGGCTTCGCTGGCCCAGGCGCGCGAGGCGGCGGAGCGGCTGGAGAACGATCTCGCGGCCAAGGGGGCGCAGCTCGACCACGCGCGGACGGAGCTCGCCGACCTCGAGCGGTCGCGGGCGCGGCTGCTCGGCGACGTCGCGCACGAGCTTCAATCGCCGCTCGTCTCGATCCGCGGCTACTCGCAGTTGGTGCTCGAGGGGCGGCTGGGGAAGGTGAGCGAGGAGCGGCGCCGCGTCGTGGACGCCGCGCTGCGCAGCATCGACCGCGTGCTGAAGATGGTCGGCGACGTGGTGGAGATGGCGCGTCCCGCGGCGGACGGGCCGCTCGACGTGCGCCCCGACGATCCGCGGCGGGCCCTCGCCGAGTCGGTCGAGCGCTTTTCGGGCGAGGCGCGCCGCCGCCGGATCCAAGTGGAGACGCGGATCGGCGAGGTCGGCGGCGACGTGCCGGCCGAGCCGGGCGCCCTGCGGACCGTCTTCGACAATCTGCTCAGCAACGCGGTGAAGTTCACGCGCGACGGCGGGCGGATCGTGGCGACGCTGCAGTCCGGGCCGGAGGGGACGTTCGTCTTCGAGGTCGCGGACAACGGCATCGGCATTCCCGCCGACGAGGTGCCGCGGATCTGGGAGCGGTACTACCGCGGGCGGGGCGCGGTCGGCACGCCCGGATCGGGCGTCGGGCTTGCGACGGTGCGGCGCGTGGTGACGCGCCACGGCGGCGCGGCGGACGTCGAGAGCGTTCTCGGGCGGGGCACGTCGTTCCGCGTCGTCTGGCCGCGGGAGCCGGCGGGAGCGGCGGCGTCGGCGGAGGGCGAGTCCGGGGCCCCGGCGACGCCGGGCGTCGAGGAGCGGGACGCGGAGACGCGCGCCTCGGCGTAGCCCGCCGTCGGCGCGGCGCGTTTCGTCCTCGGCGCGCGGCGGGTCAGCGCGCCTGACGGCGGCGCGCGTCGAAGGCGGCGGCGAGAAGCAGCGTCGCCGCCATCGGCGCGGAGAGCGACTCGACGGCGCCGGTCGTCGGGATCGTCGCGCGGACCGCGGCCGCCTCCAGCGCGGGAGGAAGCCCCGCGACCTCGGCGCCGATCAGCAGCGCGGGCGATCCGGACCAGTCGATCGCGGACGGATCGGCGCCGCCGCGCGCGACGGCGGCGACGAGGCGCCGGTCTCCGGCGAGCAGCTCCTCGGCGAAGCGGTCGGCGTGGAGCGCGCGGGCGGCCGGCAGCCGGTGAATCGCGCCGGCCGAGGCGCGGACCGCCTTCGGTCCCCACGGGTCGGCGCCGGCGACCGCGACGTAGGCGCCCGCGCCGAACGCCGCGGCGCCGCGCACGATCGTCCCCGCGTTGCCGGGGTTCTGCAGCCCCCACGAGACGACGACGACGCCGCCGGCGGCGCGCCGCAGCGCGTCGCGCGGATCGTCGGCGCCCTCGGGAAGTTCGCAGGCCGCGACGAGTCCCGGCCCTTTCTCGGACGGCGCGGAACGGGCGAGCTTGTCCGCTCCCATCGTGTACGTCAGGGCGCCGCGGCGCGCGGCCCCGGCGAGAAGGCGCGCGCTCTCCTTCGCGTCGGCCCTGTCGTCGGCGACGACGATCCAGCGGACGACGGCGCCCGCGTCGAGCGCCTCGGCGACGCCGCGCGGCCCTTCGACGAGGAACAACCGCGCCTCGCGGCGGGCGGCGGGATCGCGCGCGAGTTCCCGCATCTCTTGGGCGAGGCTGCGGGGCGCTGCGGCGTACGCGGGATTCGGCATCGAGTGTGCTCCGTCTGCTGGCGCGCGACGCGTCGCGCGCCCCCGAGTGTCGCCGACCCGCGCCCCTCCATCAACCGACGCCCCCACGCGCCTGCTTCCCCTGCGCGCCCTGCGCCATCGCGGCGCCCGGTCCCCGTCGCAACGCCCGTCGCCATCGCCGCGCCCGGAGAGCGGAGCCGAAAACGACAATCGCGTCGTGCGGCGGGGGGCGGCGGCGGAGCATTGACCCGTCGCGGAGCCGCCGCCCCCCGTCGCGCGGCGCGCGACCATCCATGGACACGCGCCCTGACGCCGCGACGCGCGACGCGTCCCGACGACCGCGAACCACGGCCGCGGCGCGAGGCCATGCAAGATGCACGGGCCATCCAAGAGTGACCATCCCCTCGCGGACGACCATCAACGCGCTCGACCAAAAACGACAGCACGTCGGGCGGCGGGGGCGGCGGCGCAGCCGTTGCCCGG
>JAJFTU010000349.1 GCA_021372775.1 bacterium
GGGAACGACGCCGAGCCCCGCACCGCGCCCGAGAAGAGACGGCCGGCCGAAGAGGGCTCGTTTCCGACCGTCGTGCCGCGCGCGGCCGAACCGGCCTCGCCGGAGATTCGCGCACCGTCCGCCGCGCCGCCGGCCTCGCCCCACAGGGCGCGGGCCTCGTCCGCCGCGCCGCGGGCGTCGCCCGATGCGCCGCGCGACGCGAGAGACGCGCCGTCGCCCGGCAGGCCGCGGGTTGCAGGCGCAGCGTCGTCGCCCGACGCGCCGCGGGCCGCAGGGACCGCTTCGCCGCCGTTCGTTTGGACGCCGCGCGCCGGATCGCCGCCCGGCTCGCCGCCGAACCAGCGGTCGGACCGGCCGTCGGACAAGCCGTCGGCCCGTCCGTCGGTCCAGCCGATCGTCGCCGCGCCGCCCGTCGCCGCACCGTCTCCGACGGCGGGCCGGACGACGGGCCGAGAGCCCGCGCCGGAATCGGCGACGGCCGTCCCGGAGCGGAAGAGGCCGCCGGGAGCGTTCGCCGCGGCCGAAGCGCCCTCGTCGAAGACCGAGGTCGTTCCGCCGCCGGCGGCGGCCTGATTCGCGGCCGCTCGCGCGCCGGCGAACGCCGGGGTCGCGGCGGCGGAAGGATCAGTTCCGGCCGACGTCGCGGCCGCGGACCCGGCCGACGTCGCGGCCGCGGATCCGGCCGACGTGGCGGCGGGGCCGCGCCCGGCGGAGAGGACCGCCGCGCCCGACCCGCTCGCCGCGGACGGCGCGCCCGAGTTGATGGAAGAGGCCGCGGGCGAACCCGCGCCGAGCGACGTCCGCTCCGCCCAGGACTCCGCGGGAGGCGTTCCGCCGGACCCCGCGACGGGGCGCGGCGCGGCCGCGACGCCGGCGCCGGGCGCCGACGCTTCTCCGTCCGCGGAAACGGCGATCGCCCCCGCGCCGAAGTCGGTCGCGGGGGGACTGCTCGAGTCGCCGGCGCGCGCCGCCGCGCCGCCCGTTTCCGGAGGGGCGCCGCGCACGTCGGAAGACGATGGGGCCACGAGGGGACGCGCGAAAGCCGTCCCCCCCGGTCTCGGCTGGGATGGGCCGAGCGCCGCCGCCGACGAGTCCGCCGACGGGGATGAAACGCGGCTTCCCGGACTTCCGTCCCGCCTCGCGGCGGGAGCGGCGGGGGAACCGGCTTCCGGCGGCGCCGCGTGGGCCGTCGGACCGGACCCCTCGAACGGGGAACGCGAGGACGCCGCTTCGATCGGCGAAGCGACGACCTGCGACGAGGAAGACGCCCCGATCGGCGAGGCGTCTCCTCCGTCGTTCCCCGCTTCCCGGTCTCGATCGCCGAGGCCGGGATAGGAGCGCGGATTTCCCGGGGCCGAGGGCGCGGCGCGCGGCGACCCGCCCTGCTCGGCCTCGATCGGCGAGGTCGATGCGCCGGCGGCGGGCGTCGCGCCCATGGAGCGCCCGGGACCGCTCCGCGGCGCGATCGGCGCGTCCGCGGGCGGCTCTGGCTGTCGCGCTGCACCGCCGGCGGCGGAAGCGGCGCCCCGCGGATCGGCCGACGGGGAGCGGCTTTCGCCGAAGGCGGGCGCATCGGCCGGCTCGTACCGCCCGCTCCGCGCCCCGCGTCCGCGCCGCGCGCCGCCGTCCTCGGGGACCTCCAAGTCCGTGGGGGCGGCGCTGCGGGGGGCGACGTGCGGCGCGGCGGGCGGTTCGGACGCATGTTCCGGAACGGGAGTTCCGGCGACCGCGTCCGGCGTCGAAGCGGCGCCGAGGATCGACTCAAACGCGTCCGGGAGCGGGCCCTGCCCCCGTCCGGCGAGTCGCGTCCCGGCGCCGGAAGCGTTTCCGCTTCCGGTCTTCGGCGCTCGGCCGTCGATGTGCACCATCGGTTGCATCGCGACCTGAGCAAAGCAAGGGCCGTGCCGAGCCCGCCGCCGCGCCAAATTGCGTGTTTTCAAGCACATCGGCGAAGGCCCGCACCGCGTCGCCACGGGCCGGTGGATCGAAGCTGCCGCGGGCGGCAAGATTTGCCGCCCTCAATTCCCCGCCGGCGCGGCCGACAAGAAGCGTGACGAGGCGCGGACCGAACCGCGCCAAGACCCGCGACGCCCCGCGGACGCCGCGTGGATGGACGACCGACGTGAAGACCTCTCCCGCAACGGTTTTCGCCCGCATCATCCGCCGCGATCCCGACGCGGTGGCCAAGGTGCTCGCGGAGAACGTCGAAGCGCTGGTCGGCAGCAAGGTCTCGCTGGAGCTCGTGCCCCGCGAGGGGCCGGACTTCGCGGCGCTGTTCGGCGACCGGGAGTTGTACGTCTTCCCGATCGAGGACCACCACGGCAACCCGTTCCCTTCGCTGATGGCGTTCGACATGCCGGCCGCGGTCTATTCCGGCGGCGCCTTCTCGCTGATGGGGCCGGAGCAGCTCAAGGAGATCCTCAAGACCGGCGAGGTGCCGGAGATCCTCCACGACTCGATCGGCGAGGTGGCGAACATCATCTGCGGCGCCGCGGTCCACATGATCCGCGGCAAGGTCGCCGAGGCGCCCCAGTTCCGCCGCGGCGCCGCCTTCCGCCGCGTCCGCGTCGGGCCGTGGCCGGCGCTCCTCGCCGAGTTCGGCCCGCGCGTGCCGTGGGAGATCGTCGCCTGCCGGATGAGCCTCGCCGGCGAGGAGCGGGGCACGATCTTCTTCGCGGCCAGCGACTGCGAGAAGGGGAAGATCTCGAAGGAGGAGATCGTCGCCGTCGCCGGCCCCGGGCCGGAGCTCGAGTCGCTTCCCGGCTGGTCGGACGACGCCCCCCCGGAAGACGACATTCCGCTTTCCGCGCAGGGCGACGGCGTCCCGGAGATCCCCGACGAGAGCGCGGTCGCGCCGCCGCCGGCCCGCGAGGCCGCGGCCCCCGCGCGCCCCGCGCCGCCGCCGCAGCAGCAGCAGCAGCAGCAGCCGCCGCGCCCCGCGCCGCCGGCCCCGCAGGCCGAGCCGGACGCGGAAGGCCCGCCGATGGAAGGGCTGCGCGCGCTGGTCACGGGGAATCCCGCCGACCCCGCCGCGGCCGCGCTGCGTTCCGTCCTGGAGAGCGTCGGCCTGCACGTCCTGCCGGCGTTCGCGCCCGGCCAGGACCAGCAGGCGCCGCCCGACGCGATGTTCGTCGTCAGCCGTTCGCCGGTGGACCTGAAGATCCGGCTCGAGCGGACCCCCGCCGGCCGCCGCCCGGGGATGATCGTCGCCTGTTCCGACCGGCCGACGCGCGACCTCGTGGTCGCCGCCCGCGGCGGCGGCGCCGAGGCGTTCCTGGTCCTCCCCGCCACGGCCGAGCGCGTCCGGTCGATCCTCGCGCGCCTTCCCGCCCCCGCGGCCGTCTGACCTTTTCCGCCGCCGGGCGACGACGAAAAAAGCGGGACGCGCGCGCGTCCCGCTCTCTCGTTTCCGACGCGCCGAGGCGTCAGTCGGTGTCGCTGTAGATCAGGCTGGTCTCGACCTCGCGTCCCTCGACCGTCCACATCAGGTGGGCGTCGCCGGTCGCGCCGACGCCGTGCAGCGTCGCCTCGCCGTCCATCACCGACGGCAGCGAGAGCTCGATCCGCCCGCCGGTCGCGTCGAGCTGCCGCTTGACCGAACCGCCGAGCATGTTCGCGAGTTCGCCGAGCGAGTCGGAGACCATCACCGGATCGTCGCCGAGCATCTCCTCGCCGCCGACGAGCGCGCCGGCGAGCGTGCGCGCCCCCTCCGGCGTGCAGGCGATCGAGAGGATGCCGCGGAACGACGTTCCGCCGAGGCCGATGATTCCCGCCATGCCCATCCCGCGCGCGGCGGGAAGGCGGGTCGGGCCTTCGATCGCCAGCCCGAACATCGTCTCGATCACTTCGCGGAAGGCGGTTTCGAGCGCCGGGCCCAGGTCGGCGTTCCGAGGGGCGGTGTCGTCCATGGCTTCCTCGAGCCTGCTCTCAGGCCTTGGCCAGAATCGGCGTCAGCGCTTCGCCGAGCCGCTCGGGGGTGAACGGCTTGGTCACGAAGCCGTCGGCGCCCGCGGCCGTGGCCTGCTGGACGCGCTCGCTCCCCGCTTCCGTGGTGACCATCACGATCGGCGCGGTGAACCCCTTGGCGCGGGCGGCCGCGACGAAGTCGATCCCGTTCATGTTGGGCATGTTCCAGTCGCAAAGGACGAGATTGACCGCCTGCGCGCCGCCGACGACGTTGAGCGCCTCGAGCCCGTCGCCGGCCTCGAGAATGTCGCCGACTTCCAGGCCGGCCTGCCGCAGCGCGCGCGTCAGGACCTTGCGCATCACCGCCGAATCGTCCACCAAGAGCACCGTGATCGGCATCCACCACCTCCGGCAAAGCCCGCGCGCGCGGACGCGAAGCGAGCGCTCCGCGGCGCGCGCCCTGCGCCTTCCTTATCGGTCGCGCCGCCGCGGGCTGAAGTGTAGCAGCAACGACGGGACCGATTCGCCCGTTCGGCCTCGCGCCCGTCCGGCCTCGCGCCCGTTCGGCCTCGCGCGTCCGGCCTCGCGCCCGTCGCGCCGTCGGATCGCGGCGATGCCGGGCGATCACTGCGTCAGGCCGGGCCCGGGGACGCGGCACGACGCGAGCCGCGACGGGAGGGGACGGGCCGCCTCGAGCGCCCGCTTCCCTTCGGCGAGCGCGGCGCCCGCCGCGCGGCACGCCGCGCCTTGGCGGGTCCAAAGGTCGTCGAGCTGCTTGAGCCGTTCCCCGAGGCGCGCCAAGCCGTCGCGCGCCCGCGCGGAGTGGATCCGCAGTTGCGCGTCGCAGAGGAACGCCTGCCGCAGCGCCGGCTCGTACGGCGCGCCGAGTTCGTCGAGGCCGATCCCCTTGGCCATGAAGAGGCCGGAGACCTCGCGCACGAGCGAGAGCGGCGCGTTCGTCTCGTCCGCCAGCCGCGCGATCACCTGCGCCAGCGTCTCCCGCTCCCGATCGGCCACGACCGCTCCTTCCGCGCCCGGCGCCCGCGGCGCGGTTCAGCGCGCGCGGTGCTTCCTCGACGTCTTGGTACCGCGATGGCGGTGGGTGTCAAGCGGCGTCCCCTCCGACGCGGCGGACGGGGCGGCGGCGGCGGACGCGGCCGAGAACGCGGCGCCCGGCTCGAGCTTGGCGAGCACGTTGTCCTTGATCCAGTGCTCGTCGAGCCACTCCACCGGATCGACCGACTTCCCCTGCACGAAGATCTCGAGGTGCAGATGGTCGCCGCCGGCGAGGCCGGTCGAGCCCGAAGCGCCGATCGTCTGGCCGCGCGCGACGGTCTCCCCTTCCTTCACCGCGATCGACGACATGTGGCCGGAGAGACTCATCAGGCCGCAGCCGTGGTCGATCAGCACCGCGTTGCCGTAGATCCCGAACCACCCCGCGTAGACGACCTTGCCGGCGTTCGGCGCCGGGACCTCGGCGTGGGCGAGGCTGGCGAGGTCGAGACCGAGATGGGTCTCGGTGTCCACGGCGCGTCCCTGGTAGACGTAGCTGCGCGTCTCGGCGAAGCCGGCGCGGCGCGCGGAGTTCTTGAGCTGCAGGAACGGCCCCTGCCAGAGCATCGTCGGCGCGGTGCGGCGGGAGAGCTCGACGATCTTGGCGAGGATCTGCTTGCGCAGCTCGCTGTTGATCCAGACGTACTGGTCGATCAGCGCGCCGTCGGTCTTCATCCCCGGCGTGTTGGCGGCGATCGGCGGGACGACCTTCTGGAGGAAGGCGTCGTCGATCTTGATCGTGTCGCGCCGCGCCGGCGACGGCTTGAACTGGGTGAGGAACGACTGCTCGACGCGGTTCCCCGCCTCGTCCTCGGCGAAGACCTTGATCCGCGAGGGATCGGAGAGCTCCCACGGCGAGGCGTAGAGGACGAACCGCCGCTGCGGATCGCCGCCGGGCACGGGGAACGAGAGCGACTCGACGTCGCCGGCGACGACGCCGGAGCGTCCCTGCGGCGCGCTCGTCTGGATCAGGACCACCCCCGCGCCGCCCTGGCGCAGGTAGTGCTGCGTCGAGAGGACCGCGAGCTGCGGCGGGCGCAGATGCACCGCCATCTTCCGTTCGACGACGACCGGGGCCTTGGAGCGGAAGAGCCCGGCCATCCGGTCGGCGGTGGCGCGGATCGTGACCTCCCCTTCCTGCAGCCCGGGGACGTTGGCCGACCCGACCGTCGCCTCGAGGTCCGCCTCGGCCGTCGGCGTCCCGCGGGTCAGGGCGTAGGCGCCGCGCCGCGCGAACTGCTTCTCGCCGAGCGGCACGACGCGCTCACCCGCGACCAGTTCCAGCTTGACGTTCCCGAGACCGCGCCGCGCCTCGGCGAAGCGGGCGACGATCTTCGTCGCGCGGCCGATCGCCGGACGGTCCACGTCGATCGCGATCGTCGGCGCCGCACCTTGGCGCAACGCGCCGAAGAGGCCGTAGACCGCGGCGAGCGCGGCGACGGCGGCCAGAAGCCAGACGAAGCCGGAGATCCGGCGGGGACGATCGAAGGAGTCGTTGGCCACGAGCGTGCCCTCCGCCCCGCCGCGCCGCGCGGGCGGCCGTTCGGCGGAGCGGCGTCATTCTAGGCCGCGCGGGCGCCCCTTCAAACGCCGGCGCCCTGAACTCCGATGGCGCTCAGAAACGACTGCCGGAATCGCGGCAGCAAACGGGTAAGATCGCGGCCTCCGCCCGCCCCGCTCTGGACTCTGAAGGACGGGCGGAGAAATGACGCTGCGACCAGAACGGTCCTCCACTTCCGTCGGCGTTACCGGCAACGAGGCGGGACGCGGCCGCAACCGGGAGTCTCACTCGTTGCAAGAGGTTCCAGACGCGTGGCAACTGCAGAAGTAGTCCCCAGCAAGACAGACGCAGTCGCACTCCCTCATGTCGCAGCAGCCGTAGCAATTCGGCGTGATGCAGCAGTACGACGTTTCCCAGCGGGCCACCCGACAAGCATCTGACCTCAGATACGCAATGCTCTGCTTCCAGCAACCATTGCCGCCACAGTTCCCGCCGCCGCCAGTCCCGTCCCAGCCTTCACCATCGACGACAGTGGGCGCGAGAGGGCGGGGAATCGCATCCTGCGTTGGCACCCCCAACACCAAGAAGTCAATTGAGAGCATGACTTTGAGCATTCTTGTTTGGTTTGCGCTCAAGATCTCCGTCATGGGCCCCGCTGTCACCCACATACCGAGAGTCTCGTCGAAGCTGGCCGATGCGGTCTGGCCCGTCAGGAGATCGACCACGCCGTATCTGAGTCGATCGTTCGACATCGTGATCCGCAAGAGATCCGTCCCGCCTTCGGACCAAGTGATCGTCTTGTCGGATATCGAGTTCTGAGTCGTCAGTGCGGCAACGGTGTTTCCTGCACTGTCAAGCAGGACCGCAAGGATCCCGCCCTGAATGTCCTGCTGCTGAACTGTCCTGACCCCTTGGGCCAGCAAGTCCCCCTGCGCAGAGAATGTCTTGGTTGCGGCTTCAGTTCCAGCCATGCCGCCAATGGTCGTGATAGCGACCACGCAGGCGCTGCAGAACGACCGCCCCATGGAAAACCACGACCGCTGGTTAGTGTTGCCCGATACACAGCGAACTTGCATCTTGTCCTCTCCTCCATTCTCTCTTTACCCTGCAACGCGGATCGAATCTCCGAGCCGGAGACCGCGACGCAGGTCATTGTGTTTCCCCCGATTCACTCTTTTGTTCTGCATCTCTCGATCAGGGACACCCACTTCTCCTCGGTCCGTTCTGAGAAGCCCACGGATTTGCCGCAAATGAGCCCATCTTTGACGAAGATCGTCTTGGGTACGGCACCAATTCCAACGTCTTCAGCCCATGCCGCCACATCGCGGGCCCGCGCGATCCCCGGCGGCAGCGACGCGGGGTTCCGCACGCCAACCTCGACCGGGACCGCGACGATCTGCACATCCGAGGGCATCTGAATTCGAGACCAAAAGTCACCCAGTTTCGACAGCCCCTGTTGGCAAGGCACGCAACGTTTGCTCCACAAATACAGCTGGAAAATCTTGCCGTGAGCATTCAGCGATATCGGCCTACCGTCCTCTCGCTCAAGAGCAGGGATCCTCGTGACGCTGGCAACACGATTAGCGGTGAGGTCCGTTTTCGCATTCCGCAGATTGTCGCGGAGGCCGGCTACTAGGCTTGGCGCCATGCCGATGAGCAGAAGAGCGGGTAGCGCGACGGAAACCCACCTGACTGCCGGCGAGTCGGCAAAACGACGGACACGCCGCAAGACCTCTGTTGCCGCGATCAACGAGAAGAAGAGAAGAAGAAGAAAGCGAAGCCCGGTCATGTCGGCACGGCCGCACAGCGTCGCGGCCACATAGACGATGCCGAACACGCTCGCTGGAACCGTGGTCCACCAGCAGGCAACCGCCACCGCGAGCGCACCGACCGGGACCAAGAGGGGAAGGAACGCGCGGCCGGCCACAGCGCCGGCGGCAACGGTGCTCGCCCAGAGGAGGGCAGAGCCAAGGAAGAGGAGAGCAACGACGCCCCTTCGCGCAGATTCGGCACTGAACATCCGTGCAATACACCGGCTGCTGCCGCCAACCATGAACAGCCCTCCCGCGGACAAGGCAACTCTTGTATACCGATACGGCCTTCAAGAAGCCCTACGGACGTCCGATGTCCTTCCCCCACTAAAGACAACGCATCGCTTGCCGGCGGCCCAAAGCACCGGACCCAGCGTCAAGGCGTCCCAATAGAGGCGGTCGACGGGTCCATTGGCAACCGACGCGGACATTCACGATCATGCTGAGCTGCGCTTCGACGTGGAGCCTCAAGAACTTGCCCCCCGAACTGATCTCCGCATCCCCTCACTGCCGCTGCGTCCTATTCGCGTTGAATAGTATGAGTGTCTCCCCACGATTGCAACAGCAGTGAGCGGCTGCGGTTCTCCGGGAGACCAACCGCCCGGCTGGAACCAAGGTTCCCGCGCCGGCGAGTTTCTGGCGGTGGCGCGGCACTCTGGAACGCGCAGGTGGGGAGCGTAACGTCGCTTCTGTAAATTGAAATCTTCGAGCGCCGCGCGCCGCGTCCATCCGGCGTCGTTCGCGTCCACCTGCGGAGCGGAGGCGCGCAGCGCGCGG
>JAJFTU010000350.1 GCA_021372775.1 bacterium
CCCCTGCAGGAAGAACCCGGCCCAGTCGGCGAGGCGCGAGGCCTGCTGCACGCTGCTCGGCACGATGACGATGGTGTACTTCGCCTTCAGCTCCTCGAGCGACTGCTCGACCTTGGCCGTCGAGATCGGGTCGAGCCCCGAAGTCGGCTCGTCGAGCATCACGACCTCCGGCCCGAGGACGAGGCCGCGCGCGATGCAGAGCCGCTGCTGCTGCCCGCCGGAGAGGGCGAAGGCCGAGTCGTCGAGCCGGTCCTTCACTTCGTCCCACAACGCCGCGGCGCGGAGCGCCTCCTCCGCCGCGAGGTCGAGCGTGCGGCGGTCGCGCACGCCGGCGAGCTGCAGCGGGTAGCGCAGATTGCCGCGGATCGACATCGGCAGCGGCGCCGGCAGCGCGAAGACCATCGCCACGCGGCGGCGCAGGCCGACGACGTCGAAGTCGGGGGCGAGGATGTCCTCGCCGTCGAGCAGCACGCGGCCGGTCGTCTTCGCCCGGTCGGCGAGGTCGTTCAGCCGATCGAAGGTGCGCAGCAGGGTGCTCTTTCCGCCGCCCGCCGGGCCGAAGAGCACGTTGATCTGGTTCGCCGGCAGCGAGCACGAGACGTTCTTGAGCGCGGGGCCGTCGTCGCCGTAGCGGACGGAGAGGTCCTCGACGACGATCTTCGCCGGAGGGGCTTCGGCCTTCACCACTGTCTCCGCCTCCGGTAGTGGCTGCGGATGAACGTCGCGGCGACGTTCATCGAGAGCACGAAGACCAGCAGGACCAGCGCCGTGCCGTACTGGATCTTCACCGGCATCCCCGGCACTTGGGTCGAGATCACGAAGAGATGGTACGGCAGCGCCATCGTCTGGTCGAAGATCGACTTCGGCAGCGCGGGGAGGAAGAACGACGCGCCGGTGAAGAGGATCGGCGCCGTCTCCCCCGCCGCGCGCTCTAGGCCGAGGATCACCCCGGTGAGGATCCCCGGCAGCGCCTGCGGCAGCACGACGCGGCGGATCGTCTGCCAGCGCGTCCCGCCGACGCCGATCGAGACCAGCCGGAAGCTCTGCGGCACGGCGCGCAGCGCCTCCTCCGCGGTGCTGATGATCACCGGCAGGGTCATGATCGAGAGGGTCAGGCAGGCCGCGGCGATCGAGGAGCCGAGCCGCAGGAAGAGCACGAAGAGGGCGAGGCCGAACAGGCCGTAGACGACCGACGGGATGCCGGCGAGGTTGACGATCGCGATCCGGATCGAGCGCGTGAAGAGGTTGTCCTTGGCGTATTCCGACAGATAGACCGCCGCGGCGAGCCCCAGCGGCACCGCGACCAGCGCCGTCCCCAGCGTGAGGTAGAGCGTGCCGACGAGCGCCGGCCAGACGCCCCCCGCGCGCATCCCCTCGCGCGGCGCGGCGAAGATGAACTCGCCGGAGACCGCCGGCCCGCCCTTGGCCGCGATGACCCCGACGATCAGCACGATCGGCGCGACCGTCAGCAGCGCGGCGAGGCCGAGCAGCGCGAAGGCGATCCGCTCGCTCGTCTTGGCGTCGAGCCGGCTCACGAGAGCATCCGTCCGCCGCCGCCGCGCGACTTGAAGAGCATCGACGAGGCGGCGATGTTGACCCCGAAGCTGATCAGGAAGAGCACCAGGCCGACCGTGAACAGGACGTGGTAGTGGGTGCTGCCCTTCGCCACCTCCCCCATCTCGGCGGCGATCGTCGCGGTCATCGAGCGCGACGGCGACCAGAGGGCGCGCGGCGCGAGGAGCAGTTGCGGCGCGTTGCCGGTGACCATCATCACCGCCATCGTCTCGCCGATCGCGCGGCCGATCCCGAGCATCGTCGCCGTCAGCACGCCGGAGCGGGCCGCGGGAAGCGTCGTGCGCCAGATCGTCTGCCAGCGGGTCGCGCCGAGGGCGAGGGAGCCGACGCGGAACGACTTCGGCACCGCGTCGAGCGCGTCCTCGGCGACGCTGACGATCGTCGGCAGCGCCATCAGCGCGAGGAGGATCGAGCCGGTGAGGGTGGTGAGGCCGGTCGGCACGCCGAGCGACGTCCGGACGAGCGGCGCGAGCGCGATCACGCCGAGGAAGCCGAGCACGACCGAGGGAAGCCCGGCGAGAACCTCGACGAGCGGCTTGAGCAGCTCGCGCAGCCAGCGCGGCGCGACCTCGGCGATGAACAGCGCCGCCGCCACCCCCAGCGGCACGGCGATCAGCGCCGCGCCGAGCGTGACGATGATCGAGCCCCAGACGAGCGGGACGAGTCCGAAGTGTCCCTCGATCGGATACCAGCGCAGGCCGAAAAGGGAGCCGAGCTTCACTTCCGCGAACGTCGGCAGCCCCTCGCGCAGCAGGAAGAGGAAGATCAGCAGCACGAAGACGACGGCCGACCAGCCCGAGGCCTTGATCAGGGCCTCGATCGCGAATTCCGATGGTTTGCGGCTGCGGCCCACGGCGCCCTCAGTGGATCGGCACGAAGCCCAGCGACTGCACCAGCCGCTGCGCCTCGGGGGAAAGGATCCAGTCGATGTAGCCGCGCACCTGCGGCGGGGCGCCCTCGCGGACATACATGTACAGGTCGCGGGCGATCGGGTAGGTGCGGTCGGTCACCGACGCGGCCGAGGGGAGGACGAACGTCTTGCCGCCGTCGCCGCTCACCGCGATCACCTTCACGTCGGGCGTGACGTAGCCCAGCCCGTCGTAGCCGATGGCGTTGGGGTTGTCGGTCGTTTCGGCGATCACCCCTTCCGACGACGGCAGCAGCAGCGTGTCGGCGGAGAAGAGCGTCTTGTCCCCTTTCCGCCCGCCGCGCAGCACCGCCTCCAGGAAGTAGACGTGCGTGCCGGAGTTGACCTCGCGCGACAGCCGGACGATCGGACGGTCCTCGCCGCCGACCTCCGACCAGTTGTCGATCCGGCCGCTGAAGATCGCCGCGAGCTGCTCGATCGTCAGCCGGGAGACCGGGTTGCTCTTGTGGACGATCACGGCGATCGCGTCCCGCGCGACGACGACTTCGCGCGGCGAGATCCCGTGCTCCTTGGCCGCGGCGACTTCGCCCGCCGTCATCCGCCGCGAGGCGTTGGCGATGTCGGCCGAGCCGTTGATCAGCGAGTTGATGCCGGTGCCGCTGCCGCCGCCGGTGACCGAGATCCGCACCGCCGGCTGCACCTTCGCGTACGCCTCGGCCCAGGCGAGGGCGAGGTTGACGATCGTGTCCGAGCCGATGTCGGTGATCGCGGAGGACCGGCCGGACGCCGCGCCCCCCGGCGCGCCGCCGCAGGCCGCGATCGTCGCCGCCGCCAGCGTCGCCAGCAGCGCGCGCCCGGCGCAAATTGGGAAACGAACGAGCATAGAAACGGGATTATAAGGGGCGTCAAACCGTCGGCGCCGAATTGTCACATCGTCATGTCGATCCGCTTGAGCCAGACGGCGAAGACCAGCGCCGCGCCGGACGCCGCGCCGAGCGTCGCCGCCGCCCAGCCCAGCGGGAGGACCACGACGAGCAGCCCGGCCGTCCCGCAGATCGCCGCCGCGGCCACGCTGACTTGCGCCGTCGCCGCGGTCGAGAGGCGCCACTTCCGCAGCCGCAGCGCGAAATGGTCCGGGCTGCCCTTCATCACCGGCATGCCGCGGCGCCAGCGAACGTAC
>JAJFTU010000351.1 GCA_021372775.1 bacterium
CCGACTACGGCCAGCGCGAGCAGATGGCCGCCGCCGACGTGCGGACGCTCGCCGCGCAGAAGGACGTCGCCGCGGCGAAGCTCGCCCTCGCCTCCGGCGACGTGCCGGCGCAGATCCACGCCGCCGAGGCCGCGGTGGCCGCGGCGAGGCAGCAGCGGGCGCAGGCCGCGGCGAACGAGACCTACGTCGCCGCGCAGCACCGGCGCCTCTCCGCGCTCCTGGAGCAGAAGGCGATCGGCCGGGCGAAGTTCGACGAGATCGACGCCGCCTTCAAGGCGGCCCGCGCGTCGAGCGAGGCGGCCGAGGCGCAGATCCGCGCCGCGGAGGCGAAGCTGGCCGAGGCGCGCGCCTCGCAGGCGAAGATCGCCGAGGCCGCGGCCGGCGAGAAACAGGCCGGCGAGGCGCTCTCCAAGGCCGAGGAAGCGCTGAAGCTGGCCCGCACGACGCTGGGCAAGACGAAGCTGCTCGCGCCGCTGGGCGGCGTCGTGGCGCGCAAGTTCGTCGAGCCGGGCGACTTCGTCTCCCCGGGCCGCCCCGTCGTCGCCCTCTACGATCCGGCCGACATGTACGTCGAGGCCCGCTTCGAGGAGACGAAGCTCCCGCACGTCCGCGTCGGCCAGCGGGTCGAGCTGACGTTCGACGCCCTCGGCGGCGGCGCCCGCCACGGCAAGGTCCGCCTGATCCACCGCGCCTCGGCCGGCGAGTTCGCGCTGATTCCGCGCGACGTCACGGCGGGCGAGTTCACCAAGCTCACGCAGCGCGTGCCGGTCGAGATCGACTTCGACGCCGACGTGCCGCGCGACCAGCTTGTCCCCGGCATGTCGGTCGAAGTGGCCGCGCGCCGCGAGGGACGGGACGAAGAGTGAGCCAGAACGCCTACAAGTGGTTCACCGGCATCCTCGTGTCGCTGGGGATCTTCATCGCCCTGCTCGACACGACGATCGTGGACATCGTCCTGCCGAAGATGATGCCCTCGCTGTCCACCGACCTGTACGGCGTGCAATGGGTGGTGATCATCTACTTCGTCGGCGCGGCGGTCGCGATGACCGCCGCCGCCTGGGTGGCGGCGCGGATCGGCGCGCGCGTCGCCTACGTGCTGGGGCTGCTCGTCTTCGTCGGCGCCTCGGCGGTCTGCGGCGCGGCGTGGAGCCTGCCGGTGATGCTCGCCGCCCGCTTCGTCCAGGGCCTGGGCGAGGGGCTGCTGGTGCCGGTCGGCATGGTCATCCTGTTCGAGGTCTTCCCGCCCGAGGAGCACGGCGCGGCGATGGGGCTCTACGGCCTCGCCGGCTCGTTCTCCCCGGCGGCGGGGCCGACGCTCGGCGGGCTGATCACCGAGCACCTCAACTGGCGCTGGGTCTTCTACGTCAACCTGCCGATCGGCCTGCTCGACGTCGCGCTGATCCTGCTCGTCCTCAAGGGGCTCAACCAGCGCTCCAAGCCGCGCTTCGACGGCTTCGGCTTCGGCGCCGTCGCCTTGGCCCTCTCCGCGCTGATCGTGCTGCTCGGCAAGGGACAGGAACTCGGCTGGCTGACCTCCGACCTGATCGTGATGCTGCTCGTCGCGACCGTCGTCTTCGGCGTCGCGGCGGTCCTGCGGCTGCGCTTCGGCAAGGAGCCGCTCTTCCCGCGGCGCGTGCTGCGGGAGCCGCTCTTCCAGGTCGCGATCACCTGCATGATCCTGCTGTCGATCAACGCCTACGGCTTCTTCCTGCTGCTGCCGGTCTTCATGCAGCGGCTGCGCGGCCTGACGACGCTGCAGGCCGGCCTGATCCTGCTCCCGGGCTCGATCCTCACCGCGATCTTCACCCTCGCCTCGGGGGTGCTCTGCGACCGCTTCGACCCGCGCAAGGTCGGCTTCGTCACGTTGCTGCTGACCGGCGTCGCCTCGTGGCTCTTCACGACCGATCCCGACACGCCGATCCGCACGCTGGTCTTCGACTATATGCTCTGGGGCGCCACGGTCGGCGGGACGTTCGTCCCCGCGGCGCTGCTCGCGGTCGCGCCGCTGCGGGACGAGGACATCGGCTTCGGCTCGACGATCCAGAACGTCTCGCGCCTCGTCGCGGGGTCGATCGGCACCGCCGTCAGCACCGCCCTGCTCTCCGCCAAGGCGGACGCCTACACCGTCGCCACCCTGCACTTCCTCGAGCCGGGGCGGCCGAACACGGAGGCGCTCGCGGCCGCCGCGAGCGCGCTCGGCCCGACCTACTACCGCTCCGACCTCGTCGGCGGCGCGGCGTACATCGGCGAGCAGCTCGTGCGCCGGCAGACGACGTCGTGGGCCTTCCACTCCGTCTACCAGGTCCTCGCGCTGTTCATGATCGGAGGGGCGCTGGTCTTCGCCGCCTCGCTGGCGATCAAGCTGCCGCGCGGCATGCAGAAGAAAAAGGCCGCGGTCCACTGAGGGCCGCGGCGCCTTCCTCGCGGATCGCCCGAATCGGTCAGCGCGGCCCGGCGAACGGCGCGGCGCTCGACGCGGCGCGCTGCCGCGCGCGGATCTTGGCGTACGGGACCAGCGTGTTGCCGACGACGTCGGGGTTCGTCCTCGCGTCGCCGAGCGTCGGGTCGATCGTCACCGCGATCTCGAACTCGTCGAGCGCGTCGTCGTAGCGGCCGAGCGCCTGATGGGCGAGCCCCAGCGAATAGTGCGCGACCGCGAGGTAC
>JAJFTU010000352.1 GCA_021372775.1 bacterium
TCGCCGGCCCCCGCCGCGCCGCCGAACACGCGGCTCCATCCGCAGGCGCCCCCCGCGCCGATGCCGTCGCCCGCGCCGCAGGCGCCCCGCGACGACTCCGGGCCGCGCTTCCAGCCGACGCCGCCGCCGGCCCCGGCCCCTCGCGGCGAGGAAGGCGGCGCCCGCGCGCGCCCCGATCTGCGGTGAGCGGACGCGCGTCGTTCGGTTGACCGGAAGTCGAAGGGAAGGAAACGGGGCGCCGCCCGCGCCAGGGCGGCGCGCTCGTTTCGTCAGCCGGCGAGCCCCATCGCGCGCAGCGCGACGCAGCAGCCCGCAGCGACCAGGCCGGCGCAGGGCAGGGTGAAGAACCAGGCCAGCGCCATGTCCTTCCCCACGCCCCAGCGGACCGCGGAAAGACGGCGCGAGGCGCCGGCGCCGAGGACCGACGAGGCGATCGTCTGCGTCGTGCTGATCGGCGCGCCGTAGAGCGACGCGGCGAAGATCACGACCGTCGACGTGCCGGCGACGGCGACGCCGTGCACCGGCTGCATCTTGAAGATCCGCTGCCCCATCGTGCGGATGATCCGCCAGCCGCCGATCATCGTTCCGGCGGCCATCGCGCCGGCGCAGATCAGCTTGACCCAGAACGGGACGTGGACCGAGGCGCTCCGGCCGAAGATGAAGAGGGCGAGCGCGATCACGCCCATCGTCTTCTGCGCGTCGTTGAGGCCGTGGGCCGTGGCCATCAGCGCCGACGCCCCGACCTGCACGTGGCGCAGCCGGTCGTTCGTGCCGCGGCGCGTCGCGTTCCGCAGCATCCAGGCGAGGCCGACCATCGAGAGATAGCCGGCGGCGAAGCCGCAGAGCGGGGAGAGGAACAGCGGCGCGACGACCTTGTGCAGGATCTCGCCGGTGTGCAGCGCGCCCCAGCCTTCGCCGACGATCGCGGCGCCGATCAGCCCGCCGATCAGCGCGTGCGACGAGGAGGAGGGGAGGCCCCAGTACCAGGTCGCGCAGTTCCAGAGCACCGCCCCGAACAGCCCGGCGAAGACGATCACCTGCCCGCCCGGGCCGGGGTCGACCCGCACGATCCCCTTGCCGACCGTCTCCGCGACCTTCGTGCCGATCAGCGCGCCGAGCAGGTTCAGCACCGTGGCCATCACCACCGCGGCGCGCGGCGAGAGCGCCTTCGTGGAGACCACTGTGGCGATCGCGTTGCCGCAGTCGTGCGCGCCGTTGGTGAAGTCGAAGACGAGGGCGACGGCGATCGTCGCGAGCAGGAGGAGCGGCACGCTAAGCATTCTTGAGCGCCACCCCTTCGATCGTCTCGACCAAGTGGCCCGCCTTCTCGATCGCCCGCTCCAGCCGGTCGAAGACCTGGGCCCACATCGTGACCGTCAAGAGCGCCCCTTCGTGCGAGGGATCGACGTTGTAGAGCTCGCCGAGGGCGATCGTCAGCACCAGGTCGGCCTGCGCGACCTGCTGCTTCGCCGCGTCGGCCAGCGCCGCGACGTCCTCCGCGTCGCGCAGCCGCTCCAGCATCTTCCCCGTCAGGTCGATCAGCGTCTGCAGCGAGTGCACGAGCACCTTCGCCGCGGGCCGGACCTCGGTGAAGTTGTAGAGGCCGATACGGCGGGCGACGCCCTTGATCAGGTTGAGCGTCGATTCCTGGTAGCGGTTGATGTAGAAGATGTCCTCGCGGTCGATCGGCGTGAGGAACGTCGCCGAAAGCTGCTTGGAGATCTCCCGCTCCATCGCGTTCCCTTTGACTTCGAGCGCGGCGATGTCGTCGCAGATCACCGTCTTGTTCTCGATGTCGTCGAACAATTCGGCGAGGCGGCTGGCGGCGGCCTGAAGGTTCTGGTGCTGGTCGAGGAACAGGTCGAAGAACTTGACCGACCTCGGGAAAAGCGAGAAAGCCATTCAGCGCTCCTTGGGCGGCCGCAGGAAGGGCGTGGTTTGCGGCGGCGCCGCGGGGCCCAGTCCGGGGATTCGTCGCGGAAATGTCGCGCCGTCGTCGGACGGCGGACGCTGGATTGTAACGCGAGCGGCGCGACGGGGCCGGAACCGCGCCGCGGTTCACGCGCCGGGCCGGACGCCGTACCATGCTGAGGCGCGACCGTCCGGGCCGGATTCCCGCGAACAGGCCCGGATATGGCGCGAAGGAGACGGCGATGCGGATCGCGTGGAACGCCAAGCGGAAGCGGCTCGTCGGGCGGGGGCTGGCGGCGGTCGCCGCGCTCTTCGTTCTCTTCGTGATGTTCGGGTTCTTCGTCGCCCCGTCCCTGATCCGCCGGGCGGCCGTCTCGCGCCTCTCGGCGCTGCTCGACCGGCCGGTCGCGCTGCGGGAGGTGAGCGTCAACCCGCTCACCCTGACCGTGACGCTGCGCGGCCTCTCGATCGCCGCGCGCGGCGGCGGGCCGTTCGTCGACCTCGACGAGGCCCGCGCGCGCGTCTCCCTGGCCTCGATCCGCCATCTCGCGCCGGTGGTGGACGAACTGACGCTCGACCGCCCGCGCCTCCACTTCGCCCGCCGCGCCGACGGGGAACTCGACGTCGCGGACCTCGTCGCGAAGTTCTCCCGCCCCGCGGCGCCGGGCGAGAAGCCGGCCCGCTTCTCCGTGGCCAACATCGTCCTGCAAGGCGGCGAGATCGACTTCGTGGACGAGCCGGTCGGCCGCACCCACACCGTGCGCCGGCTGCGGCTGCAGGTCCCGTTCGTCTCCAACCTGCCGCGGGACATCGAGGTCTTCGTCGAGCCGCTGCTCGAGGCGGAGATCAACGGACGGGCGCTCTCGCTGCGCGGCAAGACGCGCCCCTTCGCCGAGGACCGCGAGACGGCGGTCGACTTCGCGATCCGCGACATCGACGTCCCGTTCTACATGCAGTACGCGCCGAAGGACCTCGGCTTCCGCCTGCCCTCCGGCCGCCTCGACGTCGAGGCGCGCGTTTCGTTCCGGCAGCCGAAGGACGCTCCGGCGGCGGTCGTCGTCTCCGGCGCGCTCGATGGGCGGGACTTCAACTTGGCCGACGCCGGCGGAACGGTCCTGGTCAAGCTGCCGCGGACGCGGCTCGAGGTCGCCGGCTTCGACTGGGCGGCGCGGACGCTGAAGATCGCCGCGCTCCGCTTCTTCGGCCCCGCGGTCGATCTCGCGTTCGACGAGCGCGGGCGGTTCAACCTCGCCGCGCTGGGCGGCTCGCCGCCGCCGGACGCCGCGCCGCGCCCCGCGGCCCCCGCCGCGCGCGCCTCCGCGCCGTTCGTCGTCGACGTCGACCTCGTCCGCGTCGAGGGGGGAACGCTGACGTTCGCCGACGCCCCGCGGCGCTTCGCGACCGCCTTCCACGACGTCGTCTTCGAGGCGACCGGCTTCTCGACCCGTCCGGGCGCGGCGGCCAAGGCGACGCTCTCCGGGACGAGCGACCAGAACGAGACGCTGCAGGCGACCGCCGACTGGGGGATCGCCCCGTGGTTCGCCGACGTGCGCGCCAAGGCCGGCGCCGCCGCGCTCGCCCGCTACGCGCCGTACTACCGCGACATGGTTCTGTTCGACGTGCGGGAAGGTCAGGCCGACCTCGACGCCGAAGCGCACTTCGCCTCGGCGGCGAAGGGGGGCGCGGCGACGCTCACTCTCGGCGGCGAGGCGCGCGGCCTCGCGCTGCGCAAGCGCGGCGAGGAGCAGGACTTCCTCGCGGCGCCGCGCGCGACCTTCTCCGGCGCGAAGACCGACTTCAACGCCCGCTCGTTCGAGCTCGGCGAGGCGGCGGTCGAGGCGCCGCGCCTCGGCGTGCGCTGGCCGAAGGACGGGCCGATCAACGTCGTCGATCTCGTTCCGGCCTCGCCGGCCGGCGCGCCGCAGTGGAGCTGGATCGTCAAGAAGGCCGCGGGAAGCGGCGGCTCTTTGGTCTTCGACGACCTCACCACGCCGCGGCCGGCGCACGTCGAGGCCGACGCGGTGTCGTTCGAGGTCGCGGACTTCTCCAACGCCAAGGGCGCCGCGGGGAAGGTGTCGTTCTCGATGCGCCCCAAGGGCGGGACGCTCGTCGCCGGCGCGGGAACCGCCTCGATGGATCCGCTCGCGGCGGACCTGCGCCTCGACCTCAAGCGCGTCCCGCTGCAGCCGTTCGCGCCGTATCTCGCGGGGAAGGTGGACGCCGTCCTCGCCGGCGGCTTCGCCGACGGCTCGTTCGACTACGCGTGGCGCGCCGTGGACAAAGGCGCGGCGCGGCAGACGATCAAGGGAAAGCTGACGCTGGCCGAGATGGCGCTGCTCGACCGGAAGACGGCGGACGAGCTGTTCCGCTGCGGGTCGTTCTTCATCGACGGCCTCGAGACGGGCGTCAATCCGGCCTTCTTCAAGGCCATGGCGATGGCCCTCTCCGACTTCCACGTGCGGATCGACGTCGATCCCGACGCGACGATCAACCTCAAGCGGGTCTTCGCCGGGGCGACGGGACCGGAAGCGCCGGAAACGGAAGAGGCCGCCGCAGCCGCCCCGCCGGCGCCGGCCGCGGGGCCCGAGACGCCGATCGCCTTCGACGCGATGACCCTTCAAGGCGGGACGATCGACTTCGCCGACCACTACATCAAGCCGAACTACTCGGCGCGGCTGACCG
>JAJFTU010000353.1 GCA_021372775.1 bacterium
CGCGGCTTCCTCGAAGGGGTCGGGATCACGCTGCTGATCCTCTCGCTGATCCTCGGGCGACGCGCGCGTCGTTGAGCGGTTCCGTCGGGCGCCGTCGCTCCCGCGGTCCGATCCGCGCGACGAACGGCGCCCGGACGACCGTGTCGCGGGACTAGCATCGCGGCGTCCCCTTCCCGACGGAGGCCGTCATGTCGATGCGTCGCGCGCCGCGGTTCCGCGTCTTCCTCGCCGCGTTCGTCCTCGTCCCGCTCGCCGCGGGGCTCTTCCCCTCCAAAGCCCAAACGCCGGACCTCGACGGGCAGTGGCTCGACGCCTACAACCGCGCCGACTACGCCGCGGCCGAGGCGCTCTCGCGCCGCCTGCTCGCCGCGCGGCCGAACGACTTCGACGTGCGCTACAACCTCGCCTGCGTCGTCGCCCGCCAGGGGCGCGTCGACGACGCGCTCGACGCGCTCGACGCCGCGGTGGAGAGCGGCTACGTCGATCCCGCCGCGATCGCGCGCGATCCGGACCTCGTCTCCCTCCGCGACGCGCCGCGCTTCCGCGCGATCCTCGCCAAGCCGGAGAAATGGATGGAGGCGGCGTGCGCCGCGAAGCGGATGACGCTGCGCGAGGGCGAAGCGGCGCCGTTCAAGCTCGACGGACCCGCGGGCGGCCCGACGGCCGCGGGGGAGATCACCGCGGACCACGAAGGGCTGCGTCTGCGGCTCGTCGCCCTTGGCACGACGCCCCGCCAAGGCCAGCGCGGCTGGCGCGCCGGCGACGGCCTGCTGATCAACGTCGTGCGGACCGCCGGCGGCCCGCGCGACACGGCGGGCGAGCGATTCATCGCCTGGGGCTTCGACCGCGAGGACGGCAAGCCGCAGGCGACGCTGGTCAACCAGGACGGCCGCTGGTCGCTGCAGGTCCATCCGGAATACGCGCCGAAGATCGAAGTGGACGCGGCCGCCAAGCGCGCCGTGTACGACGTCCGCCTGCCGTGGAGCGCGCTCGGCGGCCTGCGGCCGCTCGCCGACCGGAGCTTCGCGCTGAACATCGTCTACGTCGTGCGGGACGACGCCGGCGCGCGGACCTTCCTCCGCCTCGTCCCCGATCCGGGGTTCGACACCGAGGCGACCGACACGCGTCGCGGCGCCCCGGCGACGCTGGAGTTGTCCGGCAAGAGCGGGCGCATCGCCGCGGCCGTCCCGACATCGAGGATCGTCGGCGGCGCGGTCCCGTTCCGCGTCCACCTCGCCGCGCCCGACGCCGCGTCGGCGCGGCTCGCGTTCGCGGCGCTCGACGAAGCCGGGCGCGTCGTCGTCGAACGGCGGCGGACGGTCGCGCTGCAGAAGGGCGAGACGTCGTTCGAGGAGCGGCTCGACCTTCCGCCGGCGCGGTCCGGCCTGATGACGCTGCGCGTCGCCCTCGAAGGGGCGCCCGAGTGGCGCGAAACGATCCTTCGCCCCGACGGCGCGCTCCTCGCGCGCGCCGACGAGGCCCTCGCCGCGCCCGTTCCCGCCGATCCGCGCCGCCGCGCCGG
>JAJFTU010000354.1 GCA_021372775.1 bacterium
CGGCGGCCACTTCGTCCTCGAGCTGAGCGCGGCCGCGGCGCACGACCCATTCGCCGCCTTCGCGCTCGACCCAGAACGGCGCGTTCTCCAGCGTGTACGTGCCGAAACAGACGCACTGAAACTCGAAAACCTGAACGACTCCGCCGACCCGCAACGCCTCGCCCTGCGCCTCGCCCGCCCGCGACGCCTCGCCCTGCGCCTCGCCCGCCGGCGCGGACTCGCCCGCCCCGCCCGCCGGCGTCAGCGCCATGTCCAGCGAAAGGAACGGGGTGTCCAGCGCCTCGAACGCCGCGCGCGCCGCGTCGAGCAGCGGCCGCGGCACGTCCTCCACGAACGAGAACCGCCCGCTGCCGCTCGCGCGGAAATCCCCCGGCCTGTTGCCGCGGCGCAGCGCGAAGACCTTCTCGCCGTAGACCAGCAGCTTCCAATCCCCGGCCAGCCCCGGCAGGAACGGCTGCACCACGAACTTCCCGCGGCGCCGCGAGCGCGCGACGTGCCACGGCCGCACCCACCGCTTCACGACGTCCTTGAGGTCGTCCACGAAGTGCGCCGTGCGGCTGATCGCCCGCGCCGCGCGCCGCCCCTCGCGGTCGTCGCGCGCCAGCCGCACGCCGTGCGCCTGGAAACCCGCCGACGGCTTGAAAACCGCCGGATACTCGCTCCAGCCCGCGCGCAGGAAGTCCTCGTACGTGCCGAACACGCGCCCGCGCGGCGCCTTCAGCGCCGGCGCCGGCAGCACGTCGCGCAAGAGCTCCATGAAGACCTTGTCGTGGTGCGCGCGATAGAGCTCGAAGCGCGGCACGAGCGTCGCCCCTTGGAGCTGCAGCGCCAGCAGCAGGTCCTCGAGGAAGCTCTTGTAGTGGAGATGCCGGTCCTCGGACGACTGCGCGATCACCAGCCGCCCCGCGAAGTTCTCCCGCCGCAGGTCGAGCCCCGCCGCCGGCCGGACGTCCGCCTCGATCCCGCGCGCCGCGAGCGCCGCGACGAGCGCCGGCACGTCCATTCCGACGTCCTTGTGCCGCGTCGAGCTGTAGAAGAACCCGCGGTAATCCGTGAGGATCGTCAGCGGAACGGCCATCGCGTCTCCGCGCGGCCCGTCCGAGCCGCGTCGCCGCGCGTCCCCTATCCCCGCGCGATCGGCGGAGAGCCTACATCAATCCGCGGCCGGCGGGCCTACCGCGGAACCCGTTTCGCGCCGCGCCGCTTCGCCCCCGCCGACGCGGGTTCGTCCGACGCGGCCGGCGGCGAGCCCGCGCCGCGCCGGCGCAGGCGCTCGGCGTTTTCGGGGAAGGAGAGCAGGTAGAGAAGGTTGTCGTTGGCGGCGTTCTGCAGGAGCAGCCCCTGTTCCCAACGCGCCAGCGAGGCGACGCCGAACTGCGTCAGCTCGGCGAACTCGCGCCGGTTCATCCCGAGCCGCCGCCGCACCGCGACGACCTCGGCCGGCGTCAGCACGCCGACGTGCCGGCACACCGCCTCGTGACGCGCGACGTCCGCGTCGTCCTCGGTGAACTCGAAGCCGCACGCGTCGCAGCGATGCACCCGCACGGTCGCGGCGAGCCGCACCGCGTCGGGCGC
>JAJFTU010000355.1 GCA_021372775.1 bacterium
CGTGCTGCGCGTGCCGTGGGACGAGACGAACAAGGAGCGGATCGTCCCCGCGCTCGGCCTCGCCCTGCAGGACGAGGCGACGCTGCACCGCGCCGACGCCGACGCGCGCCATCAGGCCGACCTGCTCGTCGCGCTGCTGAAACGGGCCGAAATTCCCGAGTAAGCCCGCTTGGCAAACTGGGCGATCGCGGGTGTAATAGGTCCGTCCGGCGCCGCGCGGATTCGCGAGTGTTCAGCGCGGCCGGACGGAGGGAACGATGGCCGAGCCCGCGCGCCCGCGCGTTTGGCTCCGGCTGGCGATCGCGTTGGGGGTCCTCGGCGTGGTCTCCGCCGGCGTCGTCTACCTGACCGTCCTCGATCGCCGCGCGATGGAGCGTGAAGTCGCGAGCGAGCTCCGGCTTCAGAACGCCGCGCGCGAGGCGCGCCTCGCGCTCTGGTTCGACGAGGTCTCGCGCGAGTCGGCGCGGCAGATGGCCGCGCCGTTTCTTTGGAACGTCGAGTCGCTGGCCGACGTCGCGGAGGGGTCGCCCCTCTACCGGCAGCTGCAGCGGCGAATGTGGCAGTTCGTCTACGGGCGCGACGACGAGCCGGTCTGGCACGCGCAGCCGGTCGGTCCGCTGGAGTCGGTGCTGCTCGTGGACCGCGAGCTGAAGATCGTCGCCGCCTCCGATCCGCTCGTCGTCGGCGCGCGGTTCGCCCGCCCGCCGGACGCGGCGCTGTTCGACGCCGCGCTCAGGAAGCCGCAGGTGCGGCGGATCGAGGGGGAGCGGAGCGACGGGCAGGCGGTCTTCGAGCTGACGGCCGCTGTGCCGAACGCGCGCGGCGCGTTGATCGGCTTCGTGCGGCTGCGCTACGTCGGCGGCGCGATCGCCGCGCCTCCCGCGGCGCCGGTGGCCAGGGTGGCCCTGACGCCGCGGATGTGGGGCCCGCTGCTCGCCGCGCTGCTCGCGGCGCTCGGCGTCGCCTTCGGGGCCCTGGCGACGTACGAGGTCGCGGTCGTGGCGCGGCGCCTCGCGGACGTGGCGAAGGGGCGGCCGCTCGAGCCGGACGAGCGGCGCGGCGTCGTCGGGCGCGCGCTCTCGGTGATCGAGGCCCGGCTGGAATCGCTGCAGGGGACGGCGCGGCGCGACGACGCGCTGCTCTCCGCCTTGTCGGAGGCGCTGCGCGAAGGGGTGCTGCTCTTCGACGAGCAGGGGCGCTCGGCGATGACGAACCGTCAGGCGCGGCAGATGCTCGGCTGGGAGGAGGCCGGCGCGGCGCCCGTCCCGGCGTTCGTGGAGCGGCTGCTGGCGCTCAACCCGGAGCTGGCGACGATCGTCCGCCGCGGGCTTGAGCGGCGCAGCGCGGTGCGCGACATGACGTTGGCGCTCGCGCTGCCCCACGGCGGCGCGATCGATGTCCAGGCGACCGCCTACGTCCTCGCCGAAGGGACGCAGACCGTCGGGCTGATGCTCGTCCTCAAGGACCGCGCCTCGATCGCCGCGCTGGAGCGGAGCCTGCGCGAGGCGTCCCGGCTGCAGGCGATCGCCGGCCTGACCGGCGCGGTGGCGCACGAGGTCAAGAACCCGCTCGGCGCGATCGCCGTCCACGTCGAGACGCTGCGGCGGAAGCTGGCCCGCGGGCCGGACGTCGATCCGTCGTCGCTCGAGCGGCTCGCCGTCGTGCGGGAGGAGGTGGACCGGCTGCGCGACGTGCTCGACGAGTGGCTGCGCCTCACCGGCCC
>JAJFTU010000356.1 GCA_021372775.1 bacterium
TGGGACCACGCGACGATCGCCCTCTTCCGGCGCCTCGACGGCGACCTGTGGGAGCGGAGCGGCCACAACCCGATCCGCATGCTCGGCGAGATCTCCCAGGAGCGGCTGCTCGTCGTCGCCGAGGACGAGGCGTTCCTCGCCCACATGGACCGCGTGAAGCGGGACCTCGACGAGTACGTCTCCGGCGTCGGGACGTGGCACCGCAAGACGTTCGGCCCGGCCGACCAGCCGCTGGTCGCCTACTTCTCGATGGAATTCGGGCTGACGGAGTGCCTGCCGATCTACTCCGGCGGCCTCGGCGTCCTCGCCGGCGACCACCTCAAGTCGGCCTCCGACCTCGGCGTGCCGCTCGTCGGCGTCGGCCTGCTCTACCAGAAGGGGTACTTCCGCCAGTACCTGACCGCGGACGGCTGGCAGCAGGAGCGGTACCCGGTCAACGACTTCCACCTCATGCCGGTGCAGGAGGAGCTCGACGCGTCGGGCAAGCCGGTCTACGTCTCGGTCGATCTCGCCGGTCGCGAGACGAAGATCAAGCTCTGGCGGGTGCAGGTCGGGCGCGTGCGGCTGGTCCTGCTCGACACCAACATCCCCGAGAACCCGCAGGATCTGCAGGACGTCACCGACGAGCTGTACGGCGGCGACCTCGAGACGCGCATCCGCCAGGAGATCGTCCTCGGCATCGGCGGCGTCCGCGCGCTGGAGGCGCTCGGGCTGCGGCCGCGCACCTACCACATGAACGAAGGGCACTGCGCCTTCCAGGGCGTCGAGCGGATACGCCGGCTGGTCCGCGAGCGCGGGCTGTCGTTCGGCGAGGCGCGGGAGCTGGTCGCGGCGAGCTCGATCTTCACCACGCACACGCCGGTCGCCGCGGGGTTCGACGTTTTCCCGCCCGACCTGATGGAGCGGTACTTCCGCGGCTGGACGACCGGCTCGGGCATCACGCGCGACGAGGCGTTCGCCCTCGGGCGGATCTGGCCGGGGGAGGTCAACGCCGGCTTCAACATGGCGGTCCTGGCGATCCGCACCGCCGGCTACGTCAACGCCGTCAGCCGGCTGCACGGCGACGTCTCGCGCCGGATGTTCCGCGACCTCTGGCCGGGAACGCCGGACGACGAACTGCCGATCGGCTACGTGACGAACGGCGTCCATCCCGGTTCGTGGATCAGCGACGACATGCGCAGTCTCTACGACCGTTACCTCGGGCCGCGCTGGGCGGAGGAGCCGGGGGACACGATGGTCTGGCTGCGCGGGGTCGAGATCCCCGGCGAGGAGCTGTGGCGCACGCACGAGCGGCGCCGCGAGCGGCTCGTCGGTTTCGCGCGCCGGCGCGTCGCGGCGCAGCTCAAGGCGCGCGGCGCCGGGGCGGCGAGCGTCGCGCAGGCCGCGGAACTGCTCGATCCGGAGGCGCTGACGATCGGCTTCGGCCGGCGGTTCGCGACCTACAAGCGGGCGACGTTGATCCTCTCCGACCCGGAGCGGCTGGCGAAGATCCTCAACGCGCCGGGGCGGCCGGTGCAGATCATCTTCGCCGGGAAGGCCCATCCGAAGGACGATCAAGGCAAGACGCTGATCCGCGAGATCGTGCAGCTCGCCGCGCGGCCGGAGTTCCGCCGGCGGATCGTCTTCCTCGAGGACTACGACGCGGTCGTCGCCCGCTACATGCTGCAGGGGGTGGACGTCTGGCTGAACACGCCGCGCCGGCCGATGGAGGCCTCCGGCACCTCGGGGATGAAGGCGGCGTTCAACGGCGCCCTCAACCTCTCCGTGCTCGACGGCTGGTGGGAGGAGGGCTGGACGCCGACGACGGGGTGGGCGATCGGGCGCGGCGAGGAGTACGCCGACGCCGCGGAGCAGGACCGCGTCGAGGCCGGCCAGCTCTACGAACTGCTCGAGCGCGAGGTGTCGCCGCTCTTCTACGACCGCGGGGTGGACGGTCTGCCGCGCCGCTGGATCGACCTGATGAAGAACGCGATGACCGCCCTCTGCCCGGTCTTCAACACCAACCGCATGGTCCACCAGTACACGGTGGAGGGCTACCATCCGGCGGGGAAGCGCCGCGAGCGCTTGGAGGCCGACGAGGGCCTCCGCGCCAAGGCGCTCGCCGCGTGGCGCGCCAAGGCGCGCGCCGCCTGGCCGCAGGTCCACGTGGCGAAGGTCGAGGCGCCGGTCTCCGACGAACTGCGCGTGGGCGACACCGTTCCGGTGCGGGCCCTCGTGCGGCTCGGGCCGCTCGCGCCGGAGGACGTCACCGTCGAGGTCTACGCCGGACGGGTCGACGAGGCGGGACAGATCGTCGGCGCCAAGACCTGGGAGATGAAGGCGACCGGCGCGACGGAAGGGGACGGAACGGAGTTCCGGGCGGCGGTCTCCTGCCCGATGAGCGGACGGATCGGCCTGACGGTCCGCGTGCTCGCGCAGCACGAGGATCTGGCCCACGCCCACGACACCGGCCTGATCGTCTGGAGCTGAAGCATCGGACGCCGGCGCGCGCCGCGGAGACGGATGGAAACAATCCGGATCGGCGGCGCGCTGGCCGCGGTCAGGGGCCGGTGGCGGATCGACCGACATGCCCTAAATTGAGCGGGGGGGGAGCGCGGCGCGGCGCCGGGGCCGGGACGCGCGCAGGCGGGAGATGGAGCAGGGTCGGTCCTCTTGGCGCGATGATTCCGCGGCGCGGCGGCTTTTCCGCCGCGCAATGGTCGTCCTCTCGCTCGCCGCGGCGGCGGCGGCTCCCGCGGCGGCGCTCGACCCGGGCCGCGCGGTCCACCAGTACACCGACGAAACGTGGGCGTCCGAGCAAGGGCTGCCGCAGAACTCGATCCACGCGATCGCGCAGACCAAGGACGGCTACCTCTGGCTCGGCACGCAGGAAGGGCTGGTCCGGTTCAACGGCCGCAACTTCACCGTCTTCGACAAGCGGAACACCGAGGCGCTGAAGGCCAACCAAGTGATGGCGCTCGGCGCCGCCCGCGACGGGAGCCTCTGGGTCTCGCTGGAGACCGGGGGGCTCGTCCACTTCGAGAACGGGCGGTTCGAGCGGTTCGGCGTCGCGCAGGGGTTGCCGAGCAATCGCCTGTCGCACCTCCTCGAGGACCGGCGCGGCGCGCTCTGGATCGTCACCGCGGACGGCGCGGGGCTGGTCAGGCGCGAAGGCGGCTCGTTCCGGACCTTCACCCGGAAGGACGGTCTGCCGACGGCGCTCGTCCGCTCGGTCGCCGAGGACGCGGGCGGCGCGATCTGGGCGGGCACGGCGCTCGGCCCGGCGCGCTTCGACGGGCGGCGCTTCGTCCCCGTCTCGATTCCCGGCCTGCCGTTCAACGCCGACGTCTTCGTGCTGATGGCGGCGAAGGACGGCGCGCTCTGGGCGGCCACGACCGGCGTCCTCGTGCGCCGCGCCCCCGACGGCTCGACGAAGGTCCTCACGCCGGCCGACGGGCTGCAGGAAGGGGAGCCGCAGGCGCTCGCCGAGGACCGCGACGGCAACATCTGGTACGGCGCCGCCTCGGGGCTGCAGCGGATCAGCCGCGGGCGGATCGAGAGCGCCGCCGATCCGCTCGGCAAGGGGATGACGCTCGCGATCTTCGAGGACCGCGAAGGAAGCCTCTGGGTCGGCACCGACGGCGACGGCCTGCACCGGATGCGCGACGGGGCGATCATCTCGCTGACGGAAGCGGACGGCCTTCCCCCCGGCAGCGCCTGGTACGTCCTTCCCGACCGCGACGGCGCGATCTGGATCGGGATGGCGAACAACGCGCTCGCCCGCGTCGAGGGGGGGCGGGTCCGCACGTTCGGGTCGAAGGAAGGGATGCGGCTGCCGCTGATCGGCAACACCTCGGCCGCCGTGGACGAGAACGGCGTCGCCTGGTTCTCGGAGGTGGACGCCGGCCTCGCGCGCTTCAAGGACGGCCGCTTCACCACCTGGCTGCTCAAGGAGAAGTTCCCCTACAACATCGTGTCGTTCGCGCCGCGCCGCGCCGGCGGTCTCTGGACGATCCTCCGCGACGGGACGCTCGCCGTCTTCCGCGACGGGAAGCTGACCCCCTTCGGCACGCCGTCGGACGCGCTGCGCCGGCCGATCCTCGTCTTCGAGGACCGCGACGGCTTCCTCTGGTACGGCTCCGACGGCTACGGCCTGCGCCGCTTCTCGCCCGACGGCGCCTCGACCCTCTTCACGCAGAAGAACGGCCTCCCCGACGGCGGGGTGATGGCGATCTTCCAGGACCGCGAGGGCGACATCTGGCTCGGCACTTGGGGCTCGGGGCTCGCGCACTTCGAGAACGGGCGGTTCCGCGCGGTGACCACGGCCGACGGGCTGTTCGACGACGTCGTCTACACGATTCAGGAGGACGCCGCCGGCTACTTCTGGATGAGCTGCAACCGCGGCGTCTTCCGCGCCTCGCGCGCCGAGGTCCTCGCGCGGCTGGCCGGCGGGACGGCGCCGATCCGCAGCGCGAGCTTCGGCGTCGCCGACGGCATGAAGAGCGCCGAGTGCGACGGCGGCTACTTCCCCAACTCCTACCAGGCGCCCGACGGCCGGATCTACTTCCCGACGCTGCGCGGCGCGGCGATCGCCGACCCGACGCGGCTGTCGTCGAACCCGGTGCCGCCGCCGGTCAACGTCGAGCGGATGACGGTCAACCGCCGCGACGTCGATCTGCGCGCGTCGTCGGTCGTCCCGCCGGGCGCGCGGGAGATCGAGTTCGACTACGCCGCGCTCTCGCTGCGCGCCCCCGACCGCGTCCGCTACCGCTACAAGCTCGAGGGGTACGACAAGGACTGGGTGGACGCCGGGGCGCGGCGCGAGGCGTACTACACCAACCTCTCCCCCGGGGACTACGTCTTCCGCGTCGTCGCCAGCAACGACTCCGGCGTCTGGAACACCACCGGGGCCTCGATCGCCTTCCGCCTCGCCCCGCGCTTCTACCAGACGTGGTGGTTCGCCGTCGTCGTGCTCGCCGGGATCGGCCTGGCGCTGCGGGGCGTCCATCTCTACCGCGTGCGGCAGCTGCGGGTGAGCAACCTCCAACTGGAGGAGGCGGTGCGCCGCCGCACGGCCGAGCTGGTCGTGCGCGGCGAGGAGCTCGCGCGGACGAACGCGGAGCTGAAGACGGCGAAGGAGGCGGCCGAGGCGGCGAGCCGCTCCAAGAGCGAGTTCCTGGCGACGATGAGCCACGAGATCCGCACGCCGATGAACGGCGTGATCGGGATGACGCAGCTCGCGCTCGACACGAAGCTGACGCGCGAGCAGCGGGAGTACCTCGACGCGGTCAAGCTCTCCGCCGACTCGCTGCTCAGCCTGCTCAACGACATCCTCGACTTCTCCAAGATCGAGGCGGGGAAGCTGGAGTTCGACCCGGTCGAGTTCCCGCTGCGCGGGCGGCTCGACGACGCGATGAAGGCGCTGGCCTACCGCGCCGAGCAGAAGCGTCTCGACCTTTCCTGCCAGGTGGACCCCAACGTCCCGGAGATGGTCGTCGGCGACGCGGGACGGGTGCGGCAGGTCGTCGTGAACCTCGTCGGCAACGCGATCAAGTTCACCGAGGAGGGGGAGATCGTCGTCGGCGTTTCGCTGGAGGAGGCGGCCGACGACCGCGTGCGGCTGCGCTTCGCCGTCTCGGACACCGGGATCGGCATCGCGCCGGAGAAGCAGGCGCTGATCTTCGATCCGTTCACGCAAGCCGACGGCTCGACGACGCGCGTCTACGGCGGCACGGGGCTGGGGCTTTCGATCTGCCGCCGCCTCGTGGAAATGATGAACGGCGCGATCTGGGTCGAGAGCGAGGTCGGGCGGGGAAGCACCTTCTACTTCACCGCCGAGCTCGGCCTCCCGGTCGGCGCGACCGCGCCGGGCCGTCCGCCGGATCTCGACCGCTTGGTCGGGACGCGGGTGCTGCTGGTGGACGGGCGCGCGCTCAGCCGCCGCTTCGTCTTCGACAGCCTCGTCCACTGGGGCTTCGACGCGACGCTGGCCCGGACGATCGTCGAGGGCCGCGAGGCGGCGCGCGTCGCGGCGGCGGAGGGCCGCCCGTTCGGCGCCGCGGTCGTCGACCTGCCGCCGGGCGACGACGACGCGACGGAGCGGGTCGAGGCGCTCGTCGCCGATCCGGCGTTCGCCGGCGTCGCCGTGATCCTGCTCGCGCCGGCGGGCTGGCGCGCCGACGCGACGCGCTTCCCGGCGCTCGCCGCGACGTCGCGCCTGACCAAGCCGGTCCGCAGCAGCGAGGCGCTCGACGCGATTCTCGCCGCGTGCGGCGTCGGCGGCGAAGAGGACGAGACGGCGCCGACCGGGCGGCAGATCATCCAGCCCGCCCCGACGCGGCCGCTGCGCGTGCTGCTCGCCGAGGACCATCCGGTCAACCAGAAGCTCGTCGTGCGGCTGCTGGAGAAGGTCGGCCACACCGTCGTCGTCGCCGCGAACGGGCGGCTGGCGGTCGAGGCGTGGGAACGCGAGCCGTTCGACGTGATCCTGATGGACGTGCAGATGCCGGAGATGGACGGCTTCGAGGCGACGCTGCGGATCCGCGCCGCCGAGCACGGGACCGACCGCCACATCCCGATCATCGCCATGACGGCCCACGCGATGAAGCGGGACCGCGACGGCTGCCTCGCCGTCGGGATGGACGGCTACGTGGCCAAGCCGGTGCAGGCGGTCGAGCTGTTCGAGCTGATCGACGCGATCGTCGTGCGCGGCGAGACGATGCCGTCGTGACGGTTGGCGGGCCCCGCGGCCCGCTCCTACCATCGCCGCCATGCCCGAGAGCGGTCCCTTCATTGCGCTGACGGTCGACGAGCGCGCGCGCCGCGCGCCGCGCGGGACGACGCTGTTCGCGCTGCGCGACGCGCTGAAGCCGGGCGCCGACGTGCTCGTGGTCAACGGATTCCCGCGGACCGCGGACGTCGAACTTGCCGACGGCGACGTCGTGGCGCTGATCCGCCGCGGCGAGATCCCCGCGCGCGACGAGCTGGAGTCGCTGATGGCGGCGCGCCACACGCCGGGCGTCCACGCGCGGGTCAAGCGGGCCGCGGCGGGGATCGCCGGCTGCGGCGGCCTCGGCAGCGCGGCGGCGATCGCGCTGGCGCGGGTCGGGATCGGGCGGCTGCGGCTCGTGGACTTCGACGTCGTCGAGCCGAGCAACCTCAACCGGCAGCAGTTCTTCGTCGATCAGATCGGGCGGCCGAAGGTCGAGGCGCTCGCCGAGAACCTCGCGCGGATCAACCCGTTCGTCGTCGTCGAGACGGAGCGGCGGCGGATCGGGCGGGACGACGCGGCGGCGGTCTTCGCCGGCTGCGACGTCGTGCTGGAGTGCTTCGACGACCCGCTCGCCAAGCGCGAGCTGCTGCTCGGGCTGCGCGCCGGCGCCCCGGCGACGCCGCTCGTCGCCGCGTCGGGGGTCGCCGGCTTCGGCACGGCGAACTCCGTGCGCGTGCGGCGGGCGATGGAGAACGTCTGGGTCGTGGGCGACGGCGAGACGGCGGCCGCGCCGAAAACGGGGCTGATGGCGCCGCGGGTCGGCGTCGCCGCGCACCATCAGGCGAACGCGGCGCTGCGGCTGATCCTCGGGCTCGACCCGGTGGAATGAGCGCCGGCGGGCGGCGGCGCGCCGCGGCGTCGGAACGAGCGGAGCGACGACGATGAGGCTGCGATTGAACGGCGAGTTGCGCGACGTTCCGGAGGGGACGACGATCGGCGCGTTGATCGCGTCGCTCGGCCTCGCCGCCGAGCGGGTCGCGGTGGAAGTCGACGGCGACGTCTTCGGCGGGGCGGAAGCGGCGGACCGCGAGCTGCGGCCGGACGAGCGCGTCGAACTGATCCAGTTCGTCGGCGGCGGTTGAGCCGCGTCGCGGCGCGGCCGGAGGAACGTCGAAATGCGCGGCCAAGGGCCTTTGGCGATCGCGGGGGTCGAGTTCTCCTCCCGCCTGCTCGTCGGCACGGGAAAGTTCAGCTCGCCGCAGGCGATGGCCGCGGCGCTCGACGCGTCCGGCGCGGAGATCGTCACCGTCGCGCTGCGCCGCGTGGACGTCGGCGCCGGGCCGGACGCGACGCTCGCCGCGCTCGATCCGAAGCGCCATCGTCTGCTGCCGAACACCTCGGGGGCGCGCGACGCCGTCGAGGCGGTGCGCCTCGCGAAGCTCGGCCGCGCCGCCTGCGGCACGGAGTGGGTCAAGCTCGAGGTCGTGCCCGACCCGCGCTACCTGCTGCCCGATCCGGTCGAGACGCTCAAGGCGGCCGAGGAACTGGTCAAGCTCGGCTTCGTCGTGCTCCCCTACATGAACGCCGACCCGGTCCTCGCGCGGCGGCTGGAGGAGGCGGGCTGCGCGACGGTGATGCCGCTCGCGGCGCCGATCGGCAGCGCGCGCGGCCTGCGGACGCGGGAGCTGGTCGAGATCATCGTCGAGGAGGCCGGCGTTCCGGTCGTCGTCGACGCGGGGCTCGGCCTCCCGTCGCACGCCGCGGAGGCGATCGAGATCGGCGCCGACGCGGTGCTGGTCAACACGGCGATCGCCGCGGCGGACGATCCGGCGACGATGGCCCGCGCCTTCAAGCTCGCCGTCGAGGCGGCGACGCTCGCCCGCGCCGCGGGGCCGGCGGCGACGTCGCGCGAGGCGCGCGCCTCGAGCCCGCTGACCGGCTTCCTGCGCGAGGCCTGACGATGGGGTTCCGCGAGGAACTGGAGCGGATCGGCGGCGACCGGCTGCGCGCGCGGATCGCCGCGGCGACGACGCGCGACGTCGAACGCGCGTTGGCCAAGGAACGTCCCGACGAGGAGGACGTGCCGGCGCTGGTCTCGCGCGCGGCCGACCCCTTCCTCGAGGAGCTGGCGCGGCGGAGCGCGGCGACGACGCGCCGCCGCTTCGGCCGGACGATGACGCTCTACGCGCCGCTCTACGTCGCCAACTCCTGCGTCAACCGCTGCGTCTACTGCGGCTTCGCGGCCGACCACGACCGCCTGGAGCGGCGGACGCTCGACGCGGAGGAGATCCGCGCCGAGGCCGCGATCATCGCCTCGCGGCGGATCCAGCATCTGCTGCTCGTCGCCGGGGAGGATCCGCGCGTCGTGACTCCCGACTCGCTCGCCGCGACGGCGCGCGAACTCGCGGGGATGTTCGCCTCGATCTCGGTCGAGGTGCAGCCGTTCGACCGCGCGGGCTACGAGACGCTGTGCGACGCCGGCGTCTGCGGCCTGGCGATCTACCAGGAGACGTACGACCCCGTCCTCTACGCCCGCTTCCATCCGGCGGGGCCGAAGCGGAACTACGCGCGGCGGCTGGAGTCGATGGAGCACGGCGGCGAGGC